>CANQIW010000065.1 GCA_947624055.1 uncultured Lachnospiraceae bacterium | reverse complement strand
GCGTTCGGCGCGTAGGTATTGTCCCAGTCTCCGTTCGCCGCGAACCAGTTCTCGCTGACCTCGTCGATGCCGCCGTTCTCCGAGCCCTTCTCGATCAGCTCGTTCAGATTCAGATAGTCGTTGTCCCACTTCGTGTCGCGGGAGCTGTTGCCGTCCGGCGCGCCGTTCTGGGTGAAACCGGAATAGACGATCGTGTCCACGTAGGTGTACGGCCCCTCGAACTCCTTCGCGACCAGATAGCAGATACAGGATCTGCGCCAGGTCGAGGAGGTACAGCAGTACAGCATGTACGCGCCCGTGCTTCCGTCCTCCCAGACGTACTGCGGGTTCCAGATCGCGTCCGGCGCCCAGATCGCGTAGCCGCCCGTGCAGTCGCCGTCGTCATAGCCCGCCCACTCGAAGGGCTCGGCAAAATTCTCCTGCAGATTGCCGTAGATCGGCGCGTTCTTCGTATCGCCGTAGTCGAAATTCACCTGCTCCCAGGCCGCCAGATCCGCGGACTTCGCGATCGCGGTGTGGGAACCGACCACATAGTACACGCCCTCGTTTGTCCGCACGATCGAGGGATCATGCACCGTCACGTGCCTGATCTCCAGAGTTTCCTCAGGGGCCGGCACCTCCACTACAGACTCCTCCGGCACCTCCTCCACATCTGTCAGCACGATCTCCGCCGCGCTCTCTTCCGGCATCTCCGTGCTCTCCATATCTTCTTCCGTTCCTTCTTCCTCAGCTGCGGAATCATCAACCACGATGACTTCCTGCGCGCTTGCGTCGTCTGTCACGATGATCTCCGTCGCTCCTTCCTCGCCGCCGATCATCTCCACAGCCGTCTCCGCCTCCTGCGGTTCCTCCGCCGCTGCCGGCGCCGCGCCTACCGTCAGCGCCGCCGCCATCGCGACCGCCAACGCCTTGCACCATTGCCTTCTTCTCATCTTCTCCTTCGCGCACCGCCGGCTTTCCGTCCGGCATGCGCCTGCCTCCTTTCCTGTGATCCGGGACGGCTCATTCAAAGCGCTCGCCTCCGTCCCCCTGTCGTCCCTATTCTATTACAGAATACCATCCGATTTCAATAGCAATTCAACGGAATCCCAAAATTTATTTTTAATAAATGAAAAATATTTCATAAAATTTTAAAGCTCAAGTCAAAAATAAGGATTGCTATTTTTCGATTATTCGATATAATGATTGTACTGAACGCAGAAAAAGCTGAAGAGAATAAGGAGAGGCATATGGCAAAGTTAAAGATTCAGCCGGATAAACGGATTAGCAGGATCCGCAAGGAGATTTACGGTCATTTTTCCGAGCATCTCGGAAGATGTATCTATGGAGGATTTTACGTCGGAGAAGATTCCGCGATCCCGAACGTACACGGCATGCGCACGGACGTCGTCGAGGCGCTGCGCAGGATCAGGATCCCGGTGCTGCGCTGGCCGGGTGGCTGCTTCGCGGACGAGTATCACTGGATGGACGGCATCGGCCCTAAGGCGAACCGCAAGAAAATGATCAACACGCACTGGGGCGGCGTCACCGAGGACAACAGCTTCGGCACGCACGAATATTTCGAGCTGTGCGAGCAGCTCGGCTGCGAGGCTTATGTCAACGGCAACCTCGGCAGCGGCACGGTACAGGAAATGTCCGAATGGGTGGAATACATCACCTTTGAAGGGCTCTCCCCGATGGCGAACCTGCGCCGGGAAAACGGACATGAGCAGGCCTGGAAACTGTCCTATTTCGGCGTCGGCAATGAGAACTGGGGCTGCGGCGGCAACATGACGCCGGAGTACTACGCGAACGAATACCGCCGCTACCAGACCTATGTGCGCGACTACAAAAATCTGGAGCACGACAACGGCGCCGGCATCCGCAGGATCTGCTGCGGCCCGAACGTGGATGATTATGAGTGGACAGAGGACGTCCTCAAAACCTGCTTCCGCCACTGTGAATCACGCTTCCACGGAAACATGGACGGTCTGTCCCTGCACTATTACGTGCATCCGGAGGGCTGGCAGGTCAAGGGCAGCGCGACGGACTTCAACGACAAGGTCTGGTACAAGACGCTCTCCAAGGCATTCTTTATGGATGAACTGATCCGGAAGCATTCCGCGATCATGGACAAGTATGATCCCGAGAAGCTCATCTCCCTTGTGGTCGACGAGTGGGGCGCGTGGTACACCGTCGAGCCGGGGACGAATCCCGGGTTCCTCTATCAGCAGAACACCGTCCGCGACGCGCTTGTGGCAGGTATCACCCTGAATATATTCAATAAACATTCCGATCGCGTGCGCATGGCAAATCTGGCGCAGACGATCAACGTGCTTCAGTCCGTCATCCTGACAGAGGGCGCGGATATGCTCCTTACGCCGACCTATCATGTGTTCGATCTTTACAAGGAGCATCAGGACAGCGAGCTGGTAGAGAGCTCGATCGACACAGGCAGCATCGGCATCGAGAAGGAATATCAGCTGCCGTGGATCACAGAGTCGGTGTCTGAGGACGCGGACGGTACTTTACATATCACGCTGACAAACGCCTCCCTCACAGAGGCCTGCCCGATCGACGTTGAGATCGCAGGCCGCAAGGCGGCCGAAGCCTGCGGCGAGATCGTCTGCGGCGAGATGGACGCGAAGAACACGTTCGAGGAGCCTCAGTGCGTGACCGTGGAAAAATTCACGGACTTCCGCACAGAGAACGGAGCGCTTTCCCTCACGCTTCCGCCCCGCAGCGTCCTGCGCATGAGCGTGAAAACGGAGGCGTAAGACGGCAGCGCGATGTCTCAGGCGACCGCTCATCCGCGGTTAAACGGATATGCGCCTTATGCCAGGCAAAATTATATACCTTTGAAAAACAAATATGGAAAAAGACGAAAAAAAGGCCCTCCGCGTCTGCCGGAAATGCCTGCTGTACGCGGAGGACCGGGAAGAATTCTTTCGGAAGCTGGAAGCCTATATCGACAATCTGTCCGAGGAAGACCGCGCAAGCCAGGAGACATATGAGTCGCGTCTTAAAACATGCGCGCAGTGCCCGAATCTGACGGACGGTATGTGCGTGCTCTGCGGCTGCTATGTGGAACTGCGCGCCGCTCTGAGAGCGCGCCGCTGTCCGGACGTCGCGCGAAGGTGGTAGATCTCTTTGCGCTTCACATGAAAACACGGGCACCCTGACACAAATCGCTGTGTTCCGCCCCGGCGCGCCGCGTTACTCCTTCGGGCTGTAGTTGACGCGCACCCGGATGTCCTGATTGTAGTTGCCGAAGCCCTTGCCGAAGAGCGTAAGCCCGCCGACATTTTTGGCCGGCTCCTGCACCTGAAAGCGGAAACGCAGGTCGTTCTGCGAATCCAGCGCAAGCTGCGTTGTGGTGACGTCCGAGATCTTCAGGCCGTCGATAAAGGTACCCTGCGGATTGATGACCAGCATTTTCAGCAGGCCGTACTGGTTCCAGTTCGGGAACCACCAGCTCGGTGTAAACATGCCGTGCACATCCCCGAAATCTCCCGGGCTTGTCCACATGCCAAGCTTGACCCCGTTCAGGAAGAACGATATGTCCGAGGGCCAGTCGCTGTTGCTCCCCGGCGCCTCGCTGCTGATCTCAAACGAGATCGTCAGCTGGTCGATCTTCTGTCCGGACGGAAGCATGTTCGGGATCAGATAATCGATATGTCCTTTGGCGAACCAGAGGATCTGCGCTTCCACATGGTTGGGATGCGCGAAAAAACGGGGATCGTCCACCGTCCCGATCAGATTCTTCGTGTTGGACAGGCCGCAGGTAGGAAAGACGACATAATTGAAATAGTTCCCGATCGGGATATCGATCGTATAGCTGTTCGCCTCCGCGTCTGTGTCCTTTGTGGCGATATCGATCAGGATCTTGTCGATGTTCATGCGGCAGACTTTCTGATTGCCGTGCCCGGAATACTCGCTCAGTATCGTGACGATACCGCTCTCCTCAAGCTTCTTGACATGGCTTGTGAGCGCCCCGTTCGTGATCCCGAGCGCCGACGCCAGCTCCCCCATATTCATCTCTCTGTTTTCCAGCAGGGTTTTTATGATCCTGATGCGGAGCTCCGAGCCGAGCGCCTTGAAGATCGCCGCTCCGTCGTCGATATTCTTTATGTAAAGCATACGGGTACTTCCTTTGTCTGTTTTTGATATTGATTATACAGAAAAATTTTACGGATTTCTACTATTATTTTCTCTCACAGGAGGTCTGTTATGAGCGAATCAAAGAACCTGAAATTCAACGAGCCGTGGATCCTGCAGCGCGCGGATCCCTATGTATATCGGCACACGGACGGCAGGTATTATTTCACCGCGTCCGTCCCGGCCTACGACGGGATCGTGCTGCGGCGCTCCGCCACGCTTGCCGGCCTTGCCGACGCGCCGGAGGTGGAGATCTGGCACAAGCACGAGAAAGGGATCATGAGCCTGCACATCTGGGCTCCGGAGCTCCACTATCTGGATGGAAAATGGTACATCTACTACTCCGGCGGCGACGTCGACGACAAATGGGAGATCCGTCCCTATATCCTGGAATGCCAGGGGCAGGATCCGCTCTCCGACCCGTGGGTCGAGAAGGGCAAGATGAAGCGCGCCGCCGGCGACGTATTCTCGTTCGAGGCCTTTTCCCTCGACGCGACGGTTTTTGAGAACAAGGGAAAGCATTATTATGTCTGGGCCGAAAAGGTCAGCGTATATCCCCAGATCTCTAACCTGTATATCGCGGAGATGGAGACGCCCTGCAGCCTGAAGACGGTGCAGGTGATGCTGACGACGCCGGACTACGACTGGGAGCGCGTCGGCTTCTGGGTCGACGAGGGGCCTGCCGTCATCCACAGCAAGGGAAAGATCTATCTCACCTACTCTGCCTCTGAGACCGGGCCGGCCTACTGTATGGGAATGCTCACGGCAGACGAGGACGCCGACCTGCTCGATCCGCGTTCCTGGACGAAAGAGCGTTATCCGGTACTCTCAAGCGATCCGTCCCTCGGAATCTACGGCCCCGGCCACAACAGCTTCACGGTCGACGAGGACGGAAATCCGATCATGGTCTACCATGCGCGCACCGAGGAAAAGATCATCGGCGATCCGCTGTACAACCCGAACCGCCACGCGATGCTGATGCGCCTGAAATTCGACCCACAGACCGGGCGTCCGATCTTTTCCTACACCTGAGCATCGGCCATAGCATACGGGATCCAGACCCGCATCTGATTCTCCCCGCGGTTGCCCCACACATAGTAGGGAACCGCGGTGATCTCACAGGCCTCCTGCCGCGGACGCTGCGCCGTGTAGAGCTGCTCGCCCGTCTCTGTGCGAAAGCCTTTCAGCCGCAGCGACACGACATCCTCCGGAAGTCCCGGAATCTTCTCTCCAGCAGTAATCTCCGCGTTCACATCCACCGACAGGGACAGCACATCGCCGCCGTTGTCCACGCCCTCCAGACAGTAGACGAGCGGACCTCTCTGTATCGCCACACGCCCTGTGTCAGCCGCAATGCGCGCGGACGGATAGAGAAACTGCGCCCGGTCGTCCAGCATAAGCACGATCTGATCCCCCTCGGAAACCCCTTCCAGATACACATAGCCCCGAACCGGCTCCGCCTGACACTCCTGTCCGTTTTTCAGGACACGGTACGACCGGCTCCAGCCCGGGATCCGCACGGCCAGACGTTTCGTGCCGCGTGTCACGCGGTACCGCACCGTGAAATCACAGGGGTATCCTGTCTCACATGTCACGGAAAAGCCGTCGCCGAAATCGATCTCTCCCGCCGCGTACAGATGGCAGTAAGCCGTATCCTCTGAAGCTCCGTAAGCATATCTTCCGATTGAGGACAGCGTCCGCGCCACATTCGGCGGGCAGCAAGCGCAGGCGTACCACGCCGGGCGCTGCGGCAGATCATGCCGGTGCGTCACCGCGACGCCTGAGATCCCCGGAACAACCTCCAGCGGGTTCACATAGAAGAAACGTTTTCCGTCGAGCTGCATCCCCGCAAGCACCGTATTGTAGAGCGCGCGCTCCATGACGTCCGCGTACTCGCCGTCCGGAGAAAGCTCCAGCATCCGCGAGGCAAAATACATCAGGCCGATCGACGCGCAGGTCTCCGCGTACACCGTGTCGTTCGGCAGGTCGTAGTCCACCGTGAACGCCTCGCCGTGCACCGTAGAACCGATCCCTCCGGTCACGTACATTCTCCGGCGCGTGATGCTCTCCCACAGGCGCCGGCAGGCCGCAAGCAGCTCCTCATCCTCCGTCTCGGAGGCGAGATCCGCCATCGCCGTATAGAGGTACACCGCGCGGACGCTGTGTCCGACCGCGTCCGACTGCCTGCGCACCGGCGCGTACATCTGCGCGTACTCGACGTCCTCGCCGTCCGAGCCCCAGACCGTCCAGTCCCGCCGCTTCGCCTCCTTCGCGAAAAGCTTCGGATCCTGTCCTCTCTGATCGATAAAATACCTTGCGAGCTCCAGGCAGTGCCGCTCTCCCGTCGCGCGGTACAGCTTCAGAAGCGCCAGCTCCACCTCCGGATGCCCGGGGCAGCCGTCCCGCCCTTCCTCTATAAAATGACGATAAATATGCTCCGCGTTCCGCAGCATGACGTCCAGCAGCTTCCGTTTCCCGGTCGCCTCATAGTAGGCCACCGCCGCCTCCATCATGTGGCCGGAGCAGTACAGCTCGTGACCTTCCGTGAGGTTCTGCCAGCGCTTCTCGCGATCCTTGATCGTAAAATAGGTATCCAGATAGCCGTCCGCATCCTGCGCGGCTTCGATCAGCCCAATCAAATCATCGGCCCGCTTCTCCAGCTCCGCGTCCGGAAAGATCTGCAGCGAATACGCCACGGCCTCCAGCCATTTCGCGGCGTCGCTGTCCTGAAATACCATACCATAGAATCCGTCTCCGCCGTCTTCGCCCCGCAGCACGCTTCCCGCGTTGATGAAATTCTGAACCACATGGCTCTTCTCCGCCCCCGGCGCGCGGTCGTTCAGCACCTCGTACTGGTATGGGATCACCACATCCTTTACAAGCCTCTGGTATCTGCGGATAAAGCCCTCCGCCGGAGTGTACGCGCTCACCGCAAGCTGTCTTTGTTGTTTCATACCATTTCCCCCAATCTGAATGATTTCTCTGCTGTTTCTTCTGTTATATTCCCTGTTTCTTGCCCTGCTTTTTTTGCTGCTTGCTCTGCTTCTTTTTCCGCCTTGTCTGCCCCTGCCTGTTTTTTGCTGTACCCGATCATCATCCGGATATCCTGATTATAATCGCCAAAGCCCTGCCCGTACAGCGTCAGGCCTTTCGATTTCGGCGTTCCGGGCGGGACGCTGAGGCGCAGCTTCAGCACCGACTGGTCGTCGAGCGCCAGAGCGCGCACCGTGACGTCCGACAGACGCTCTCCGTCCAGATAGGAACCTGTCCGGTCGATGGTAAGCTTCTTCAGCAGCCCGTACTGGTTCAGGAAATCATACCACCAGCCCGGGTTAAAGGTGCCCGCCCTCCCGCCGAAGTCGCCGGGACAGGTCCAGCTCCCGAGGAGCGTCCCGTTCAGCATGAACTCGATCGCAGACGGCCAGTTGTTATTGTAGCGCGGCGCCTCTGAAGAGATCTCGAAGGTCAGGCTGATGGAGTCGATCACGCTGTTGTGCGGAATAAAATTAGGAAGCAGATACTCCACATAGCCGGTCGTGAACCACAGGATATGCGCCTTGCGCCTGTCCGGGTGGGCAAAGAGCCTCGGCTCGTCCAGCCGCCCGAGGAACGCGCTCTCCGTCGCCAGCCCGCAGGTCGGCGTCACGGAAAAATCCGAGTAAGCGCCGACCGGGATCTCCGCCTGATAAAGCAGAGAGCGCTCCTCAGACTGCCGCGTGAAATCGATCAGCAGCTGCTCCACCGCGGGATAACAGCATTTCTGAACTCCATGTGAAGCCGGGACATCGAGCACGCGGATCAGCCCGCATTCCTCCAGTATGGCAATATGGGGGCTGAGCGTACTCATGGACAGCTTCATCCGTTGTGCAGTCTGACGAAGGTTGATCCCTCTGTGCGCGATGATCTGCTTGAGTATCCCCACGCGCAGATCGGAGCCGAGCGCCTTGAAGATGGCAAGCTGCTCATCCAGCGAAGCCTGTTCCGTCATAAAATCACCTCTTTTCCGGCATGTTCTTTCTAAAAAATTTAATTTTGCTTTTTCCGAAATAATATGTTTAAGTATACTAAATATGACGAATAAGTCAAGCAATTTGTCCAAAAATCCCATCAAATAATACTTTTATAATATGGATAATATTTTAGTTTCATATAAAATATTAGTGATTTAACCAAAAATTCTAATTGACAAAATGGTGGTATTGATAGTAAACTTATAGCATACACGGGCTACGGATAAAATTTATTTGTGTAATTTGACGGAAAAATATGCATAATTCACTCTTTACATATTCAGTTCTGTCATTCACAGTTATTTTATCAGAAAACCCGAAATAAAACATTTTATAAGGAGGAACAGTTTTATGAAGAAAAAATGGTTAGCAGGTCTTCTCTCCGCAGCTATGGTTCTCTCGATGGGTACCGTCGTAATGGCTGACGAGGCCGAGACCGAAGCGGCTCCCACCGCTGTCACGACAGTAGGTCCGGACGACGCCACAGCGAAGTATGAGCTCTGGTCATTCGTCGACCTTCACAATGAGTTCTACGGCAAGATGGTAGATCTCTGGAACGAGCAGAATCCGGATCGCACGATCCAGATCACGTTCAGCACCTATCCGTACGCAGATCATCACAACAAGCTGATGATGTCCCTGCAGGCAGGCTCAGGCGCTCCTGACATGTGCGACATCGAGATCGGCCAGTTCCCGAACTACACCGGTGAGAACTGCCCGCTGTACGATCTGACCGACGCGCTTGCTCCGTATGAGGACAGCGTGGTTACATCCAGACTGGACATCTACTCCAGGAACGACGGCGTTCGCGTTGGTGTTCCGACGCACGTAGGCGCTGCGGTTATGTACTGGAACGCAGAGATTTTTGAAAAGTACGGCCTTGACTACAAGTCCGTGAAGACCTGGGATGATTATACCGCACTCGGCGAGCAGCTGAAGGAAGCTTCCAACGGTGAAGTTTATCTGACCTCCTGCGATACCGGCAGCGTTGACTGGCTGTGGATCGCGATGGCTCAGTACGGCGAAGACTGGACCGGCGGCCCGGACGGAGAAGTGAACGTACAGCTTGACTCCGTGAAGAAGATGCTCACGATGCAGCAGCAGTGGCTGAACGACGGCATCGCGATGATCTCCACCGACGGACACGTTGACCTTGAGGCTGGCTTCAAGAACATCATGGACGGCAAGATCGCATCCTTCCCGAAGGCTATGTGGTACATGAGCCGTTTCAAGGATTACATGCCTGAGATGGAAGGCAAGTATGACCTCACCAAGATCCCGGTATTCGAAGAGGGTCAGCCGTCTTCCGTTGGTATCGGCGGAACCGGTACGGTTGTAACGAACCAGTGCGAGAATCCGGAGCTGGCTGCTGAGTGGCTTGCTTGGGCGAAGCTTTCCGAGGAAGGTGAGAAATACATCTGGAACGAGCTCGGATTCGACGTTTGTAACACCGCTTTCTGGTCGGACGAGGAGTTCGCATACGACGAGAGCAACTACTACAACACGTTCTTCCGCGTGAAGCCGTACGAGATCCTGAACGAGCTGGCTGAGAACGACGAGATCGGCAGAATCTACTCCGTATCCGCTTCTCCGACGATCAACGACTACTTCTGCACCACGACCCTGAACGAGGTTCTCGAGGAAGGTATGGACGTAGACGAAGCTCTGCAGGAGGCACAGGATTACATCAGCTTTGCTATCATGTAAGCCCTGCAGCACGAATAAAGCATAGTTTCTAGAATTTCAGGGAGGCCCGGGAAATCGCATTCCCGAGCCTCCTTTAACATATGGGCGCAGTGTGGAGCCTGTATGGGGAAAGGAGGAAATATTGAGTGAATAAGGCAAAGAAACTGTTGTATTCTCAGAAAATCGCGCCGTTTGTCTTCTGTCTTCCGTTCGTCATCAGTCTGCTGGTCTTCTGGCTCTATCCGCTGGTGACCGGTATTCTCATGAGCTTCCAGACGGTGGACTTCGGCGTTACGACATGGGTAGGGACCCAGCACTACGCCAAGCTCGCGAAGGATCCGTTCTTCAAGACGGCCGTCCTCAACAGCGTGGAGTACATGGCATTGACGCTGCTGCTGCTCGTCCCGATCCCGATGCTGCTCGCAGTGCTGATTGAGAGCCGCATCACAAAAGCGAGAGGCCTTTGGAAGGTTATCATGTACATCCCGGCTCTGACCTCTGTGGTTATCTCCGGTATGCTGTTCCGCCTGATGTTCTCCGAAGGCGCGGGCGGCCAGATGAACCAGCTCATGCAGTGGCTCGGCCAGGCGCCGATCCCGTGGCTGAAATCAAAGGGCACCGGCTGGGTGGCGCTGCTTCTGCTCTGTATGTGGAGATGGACCGGCGTCAACATGCTGTACTTCGTATCCGGCCTGAACGGCATCGACGGCACGCTGTACGAGTCGGCCGACATCGACGGCGCGAACGCGAAGCAGAA
>CANQIW010000064.1 GCA_947624055.1 uncultured Lachnospiraceae bacterium | reverse complement strand
CTCGTAGTGCGTCCCGAATTCCCGGTTCTCAAATTCTCTCCAGTCGAACACCGCCTCGACCGAAGCGATCGCCACCTCGATCATCGAATCATCCGGCTCCTTCGTCGTCATGTGCTGCAGCAGCATGCCCGGCCTGCTCAGGATATTGACGATCTTGCTGTCGCTCGTCCCCGCCAGACGGATAAACTCATACGACACGCCCGCGATCAGCGGCAGCAGCGCCAGCCGCAGCACGACGCGCCAGAACCCCGTATGCACATGGATCAGCGCGAACAGCGGAATGCTGACCACCATGATAAAGACAATGCTCACAAACATCACAATAAACAGGAAGCTCGTACCGCAGCGCTTGTGCTCGCGCGAGCTCGCCCGTACGTTCTCCACGTTCAGCTCCAGCCCGTGCTCAATGCAGTTGATACACTTGTGCTCCGCGCCGTGGTACATGAAATTGCGCTGAATATCCTTCATCCGCGAGACCAGATACAGGTAGCCGAAAAAGATCAGCAGCTTCACGATGCCCTCCGCCACCAGAATCAGCGTCTCAGACGCGATCACATTCCTCAGAAAGCGCGAAAGAAAGTATGGCAGCAGGATGAACAGCGCCACCGAGAACGCGAGCGAGATAACCACCGTGACCGTCATCAGCGCGTCGTCCCCGGACGAATCCGGATCCTCAACCGCTTTCTTCAGCTTTGCCTCGCACTTGTCGATCACCCTCTGCGCCTCAGCGTCCTTCCCCTGCGCCCTCAGCTTCCGCGCCTTCGCCTGCGCTTTCCCGCGCGCCTTGTCCTCGCGCTGGGCGCGCTCCTCTTCGGTCTCCTCCGCGAAAAGCGACGCGGAGTACATCAGCGCCTTCATGCCGAGCACCAGCGAATCGACAAAGTTCACCACACCGCGGATGATCGGCAGCTTCACAAACTTCTGGTGCTTGAATTTCGAGCTTTTGCATTCCTGCACGTCCACCATGATCTGCTTGTCCGGCGTCCTCACCGCCACCGCGTACTTACCGCCGTTGCGCATCATGACGCCCTCGATCACCGCCTGTCCGCCTATCCCGGATGGTTTCATCTTGTTTCCTCCTTCTCTACAGCGAAAAGCCCACGGATTGCTCCGCACGTCGTGCTCCCGCAATCCTGCCCCTCATTCGCAAATCGCATCGCTTACTCCGTTCACTCTGGGCTTTTATTATATAAACGCAAACGGGACTGCCGCAAAACAGCCCGTGCCTCACGAGCTCTACTTGACGACAGTCCCGTATGATCTCTGAACTATTTGGATTCAATTCCGTATTTCTTATTGAATCGCTCGATACGGCCGCGGGCTGCTGCAGTCTTCTGCTGACCCGTGTAGAACGAGTGGCACTTGGAGCAAACTTCCACGTGGATGTCCTTCTTCGTGGAACCTGTCACGAACGTGTTGCCACAGTTGCATGTCACAGTTGCCTGATAATACTCCGGATGGATTCCTTCCTTCATGATCTTCACCTCTTCTTCTTTGATCGTGAACTGCGGCCCGGCAAACCCTGCGGCCCATCCGCCGCCCGTCTTCCCGACTCATTCGCCCCGGCCCCTTTCCGGTCGATGCCGCTCAGATACTACCGCGGCAAGCCTTCCCGGACTATCCCTGCAAGTCCCTGCAGTTCGCTGCTTCTCTTATTTATAGAACAGCTTAAAAATGATATCATACTTCCGATAAAAAAGCAACCAAAATTTTTCCTTCAGGCGCCTCCCAATACTGATCCACAGCGCCTTGCCCTATACAAACTTCTGCCTGCGCACCCGCTGCACGAGCTCGCGGTTGTCCTTCGTGTGCACGAACATGTTCAGGATGTTCTCGACCGCCTCGTCGGACTTCAGCCCGTTCAGCGCCCGGCGCATGATGTAGACGGCCTCCTGCTCCTCGCGGTCCAGCAGCAGGTCTTCGCGCCGCGTCCCGGACTTCGGGATATCGATGGCAGGGAACACGCGCCGCTCGGAAAGCTTGCGGTCCAGCACAAGCTCCATGTTGCCGGTGCCCTTGAACTCCTCGTAGACGACGTCGTCCATCTTGCTGCCCGTATCCACGAGCGCCGTCGCCAGGATCGTCAGGCTGCCGCCCTCGCGCATCTTCCTCGCCGCGCCGAAGAAGCGCTTCGGCATGTGCAGCGCCGCCGGATCCAGACCGCCGGACAGGGTTCTGCCGCTCGGCGGAACCGTGAGGTTGTACGCACGGGCCAGACGCGTGATGCTGTCGAGCAGGATCGTCACATTCTCCCGCTGCTCCACGAGACGCTTCGCGCGCTCGATCACCATCTCAGACACGCGCTTGTGGTGCTCCGGCAGCTCGTCGAACGTCGAATAGATGACCTCCACATTGTCGCCGCGGATGGCCTCCTTGATGTCCGTGACCTCCTCCGGCCGCTCATCGATCAGCAGGATCAGAAGCTTCATATCCGGATCGTTCTCCAGAATCGACCGCGCCACATCCTTCAGAAGCGTGGTCTTGCCGGCCTTCGGCGGAGAGACGATCATGCCCCTCTGCCCCTTACCGATCGGGGAGAACAGATCCACGATGCGCATCGCGATCGCCCGGGACGCGCGCTCCATGCGCAGGCGCTCGTTCGGGAAGATCGGCGTCATGTCCTCAAAATTGCAGCGCCTCATCGCCTCGGAGGGCAGCTTGCCGTTGATCGTCTTCAGATAAAGCAGCGCGCTGAACTTCTCCTGCTGTGCCTTGATCCTCGTATTGCCGGAGATGATATCCCCGGTCTTCAGGTTGAATTTGCGGATCTGAGACGGAGAGACATACACATCGTTCTCGCCCGGCAGATAATTGTCGCTGCGGATGAAACCGAAGCCGTCCTGCATGACCTCCAGGATCCCGGTCGCCACCTGTCCGCTGTCGAGCTGCGAGAGTTCTGTGGGCGGCTTGTCCCGGTTATCCTGCCGCTGAGCATTCATCTCCATATTCTGTCTCGGCGCGTTCATCTCCGCACGGCTGTCACGCTCCGCATTCTGTCTCGGCACGTTCATCTCCGCACGGCTGTCACGCTCCGCATTCTGTCTCGGCACGTTCATCTCCGCACGGCCGTCACGCTCCGCATTCTGTCTCGGCGCGCCCGCGTCGCTCTGCCCGGCCTCCCCGCCGTCCTGGCTCACCGGCTCCGACTGCTCCGCACGCCGTCTGGCCATGCCTGCGGGCGTTTTCGGCAGCCTTCTCTGCACTCTCTCCTGCTGAGTCCCATTCTCTGCCCGGCCGTTCCCCTGCTGCGCCGCGGCCTGCGCCTTCTTATCCTCTTCGTCCTGCGCGAGCATCGCTTCCACGAGCTCCGCCTTCTTCATCCCCGAGATACCCTTCATTCCCCTGGCCTTCGCGAGATCCTTCAGCACAGCCAGAGACAGCGATTCATACTTTTCTCTCATATTCACCTCATATAAATTTATTTGTTTATAATTTGCCTTTGCATATTTACAAAATAATAAGCCTCAAAATAAAATGTCCTGTTGGAATAATTGTCTGAATCGACAGAAACGAATCCCTGATAAACATTATTTTTCTTATCTTACCACACGACCTTCAAAAAAGAAAGAGGAAACTTACGCAACATTTTAGAAAAAAAGGAGGGGATTCCACTTCCGGAACACCCTCTCATAAGTATCAGGATATTGCCTTCTTATGTCTGTTTCGGCTTCTTGCCGCCAAAATAAAGGCTTTCTCCATCGCAGGCGTCAGTTCCGGAGAATCTTCATCAAAAACAATCGGCTTGCTTTTTGCAGGTTCAATTTCAGCAATCTGCTCCTCTGTCAGCTTCTGTCCCTTCTTATATTGGACTGTGGTAATCATAATAAAGCCTCCTCTCTGTCGGCGTTGCAAGCCTTGCCGAAATCATACGTATTATATCTTTGCGTTCTGTATACACAACAAAAAGCATATCATGCACTAATCCAATCGTATTATATCTATCCTCACTTATACTATGTTCAACATCATATCAAATTGTATCGTATCCACTAATATCTCCTACGTTACCAGAATAGTATACGAATCAGTTACATGTATCATACCATCCCATCAATAGAAAATCAGCTATCCAACGCTGCAAAATCACCGCGCCGCCATCCCGCCAAGCATCCCGCCGCCTGCGCAGACCGCGAACGCAGTCAGGCTCTGCAGAAGACCGGACTGAACCGTGCGGTCGCCCATCCCGGACACCAGAAACAGCAGGAGGAAATACAGGACGCCAAGCAGCATGCCCCAGGCAAACTTCCTCCGCTGTGCTTTCCTGCCGCAGTACCAGCCGCCGATGAAGCACGACAGCACATATGTCACCAGGATCGCCGTCTCGATCACTCCGGTCTCCGGCTGCAGCTTCAGCATCACAAACGCCAGCGCCAGCAAAATCACCGTCGTCGCGAGACACGAGAGCACAAGTCCCGCAAGCATCCCCGCCGCCCTTTTCCCCTTCATACGCAATTGTTCCATCGCCTGATTCCTCCCTGTCCACCCTTATCATTGCCGTCCGCCCTGCGGCCGGCTCTCCTCACTCCATATATATGCACGGACACAAGTGATTATTTATTGCAATTTGCGCAGAACTATTGTATATTTTCAAGTAACCGTTTGATATACGATACGATCCGGCCCGTTCTGCCCTTTGGCGAAACGATTTTCCGCTGAACACCGGCCGTTTCAGATTTTAAAAGGAGATGATTTCTTGGCCTCGGACGACGCCATACAATTGCTGATACTGCTCATACTTGTCCTTCTGTCCGCTTTCTTTTCTTCAGCGGAGACCGCGCTCACGACCGTGAACCGCATCCGCCTGCAGACGCTCTCGGAGGAGGGCGACCGGCGCGCGGACATTGTGCTGAAGACGATCGAAAATTCGCCGAAAATGCTGAGCACGATCCTGATCGGCAACAACCTGGTCAACAACTTCTCCGCCGCACTCGCCACGGCTCTGGCCATCAAGCTTGTCGGCAGCGGAGCCGTCGGCGCCGTGACAGGGATCCTCACGATCCTGATCCTGATCTTCGGCGAGATCACGCCAAAGACCTTCGCGACCGTGAACGCAGAGAAGCTTTCGCTCGCATACGCGTCTGTCATCCTGTTCCTGATGCGGCTGCTGACGCCTGTGATCTTCGTCATCAACCACATCTGCCGTTTCTTTCTGCGTCTGCTGCACGTAAACGCGGACGCCTCGCTGAACACGATCACCGAGCAGGAGCTGCGCACGATCGTGGACGTCAGCCACAAAGAAGGCGTCATAGAGAAGGAAGAACGTCAGATGATCTACAATGTCGTGGACTTCGGGGACTCCCTGGCAAAGGACATCATGGTGCCGCGCGCGGACATGGCCGCCGTCAGCGAAACCGCCTCCTACGCAGAGGTCAAGGAGCTTTTCCATGCAGAGCGCTACTCCCGCCTTCCGGTTTACCGGGAAGACCGCGACAACATCACAGGAATTCTGAACATCAAAGACTTCCTGTTCTGCAATGAAGGGGATTTCCGCGTCACGGACGTGATGTACGAGCCTTACTACACCTACGAATTCAAGAAGACCTCTGAGCTTCTGCTGGACATGCAGAAAAACTCTGTCACCCTGTCGATCGTCCTCGACGAATACGGCTCGGCTGTAGGCCTGATATCCCTGGAGGATCTGCTCGAAGAGATCGTCGGAGAGATCCGCGACGAGTATGATGAAGACGAGAAAGATCTGATCCGAAAGCTGGACGACAGGGAATATCTGATCGAGGGCTCCGTCAAGCTTGACGACATCAACGACGCCCTTGGGCTTTCCCTGCACTCGGAAGACTACGATTCCATCGGCGGCCTTGTGATCGAGATGCTCGACCACCTGCCGACCACAGGGGAAGCCGTAACGACTGATTCAGCTATCCGGATCATAGTAGATCAGATGGACAACCATCGGATTGAAAGTGTGCGTCTGATCCTGCCGGAGCCCGACTCCGAAGAAACAGAATAAATAATACCACCAAAAACTGCAGTACACAAAATGCCACAGGGATTCCCTTCCTGCGGCATTTACACTTATAGCACCTGAACCTTATTATCCGTACGGGCGCTCTTTACTCCACCATCAACGAAACTTCCTTCTCTGTTACATTCAATGCCTTTGCAATCTCCCGCTTCGTCTTACCCGCAACAAAAAGCGATTGTGCCTGTCGCGTCAACTGAATACCCTGCTTCCTGCCAATCTGCTTCCCGCGTCGTTTCCCACGACGCTCTCCACGACGCTCTCCACGACGTTCTCCGCAGCGTTCCCCTTCCTCTTCTCCTACAGCATATCCTGATCTCCAGAACAAATCAGTTACTTCGCACATGATCATTCTCCCCCTGACGCATACCACCAAAGCTGTCGCAAAAAACAGGTCTGCATTTCCGTGTTGTCATTTCTCTTCAGACTGACATACCGGATATGCAGACCATCCCCATATGTTTTATCATTTGTTATCGAATGCTTTCTCCGCTCCCCGCTTCCGGAAACGTCAATCAGAAGCACCTTCTGCGCACAATCTTTATGTATCGATTATAGAACAGGCATTCCGCCCTGTCAAACGGAATCTCTCACTTGCGACAAAATGTTGCTTCAGCCTTCCCCACCGCGCCGCGTTCCTGCAGAGTCCTTACCTCCTGCGCCTGCGCAGGTACAGCCCTGCGCACGCCGCGCACACGCCCGCCGACAGCGCCATCAGGATCAGATAAAGCATGATGTTCGTGTCGTCGCCGGTCTTCGGCGTCGGCGTCCCGCTGCTCACCTCTGCGTCAGAGTCGGAATCGGAATCGGATTCCGGATTCTTCTCCGCCTTCTCATCCTCCGAAAGCAGTTCATTCGTGATCACCGTCTTCTGGTTCGAATTCTGCGCGTCCAGAACAAGCGTATCGTGATCGATCGTGATCGCAAACTTCCCGGCGCTCGGATCAAGCGGCACGCCTTTCTTGTCCGTCTCAGCCAGATAGTAGGTCGCGCTGCTGTCAAGCGACTCGCCGATCGACAGATCGTACACGGTCACCTTCGCCTCGCTCTTGCCATCCATCGCAAGCGTCACAACGTCGCTCGCCGGCTCTGTCAGATCCGCGTCGCTGAATACCCGCGCGTAGAAGGTGTCTTTGGATTTGTACTTTTTGCCGTCCTTGACAACCTTCTTGGTAATCTCAATCTCGCCGGACAGATAGAAGCCCTCCGGGATCTCCATGAACACATTCCTGACCTCGGCCTCACCCTGCTGGCCGTCCTGCCCGGACTTGCCCTCAAACGTAAACTCCGCGTTCTTGCCGTACTCCGGCGTGAAGACCACGTCCCCGATCATGCCTGAAGTAAGCGCCACGCCGTCCGCGTAGGTCTCGCCCACGTAGTATGTCCCTTCGCCCAGATTTTCAAATGTCACGGAATTCACCGCCGAATTCTGGAACACGACCGCCTTCACATCGCTGACACGGTGCGTCCTCTCCTGATCTGAAAACAGCGCCACATAGAACGTCACATCCGAAGCCAAAAGATCGTCCTCCAGCTCCGTCAGCATCAGATGCTTTGTCACCGTGAGGGAACGGTTCGTCTTCTTCGGAATCTTCTTATCCGTCATCGTCACCTTCACCGGCGTCAGCTCGTCGCCCGTGATCACAAATGGCACGTCCTCCGCGATCTGATAGCCCTCCGGCGCCTGCACCTCGCTGAGCAGATAGCTCCCCGGAGCGACCCGCTTCAGCAGAAACGTCACGCCCTCCGTCGTAAATATGTATTCCGGCTCACCATTCTCATTGTGGATCGCGTTGCCCAAGGCATCCTTGAGCACAAGCGTCGCGCCCGCGAGCAGATTGCCGTTCTCATCCAGCTTGTCGACCTCCAGCCGCGTCTGGCGGTTCACAATCTCCAGCTCGACCACCTCGCCCGAGCTCCGCGCGTAGCGCCCATTGATCTGCGCCGCCTCGCCGGCCCGCGTGATCGAGAACTCATACGGCTCGCCCGTGAAGATCAGCCCCTCCGGCGCGCCCGTCTCTATGAAACGGTACGTGCCCACCGGCAGCCCCGTGATCACGATCTGCCCGTTCTCGTCCGTGACAAGGTTCGCCTTGAACTCCCGCCAGAAATATGAGCCCTCCGCGTCGACGCCCGTCTCGGCGTCCGCCGCCGGAACGCCGTCACGCGCCTTCTCCTGCAGGACGAACTGTACGCCGCCCACAGGCTTGCCCTCGTCGTCCACCTTATTCAGGATCGCCGCGCCGCCCGCGAACGAATTCTTCGGCGAAAGCGTCACATCATAGATCCAGCCGCTCCCATCTGAAGCCGCATACGGAAGCGGAACCAGCGCGGACTGCACCAGCAGCCGATCCTCCCCGCCCGTCTGCCGGATCAGGTAAAGTCCGGGCTGCAGGTTCGGGATCGACACAGTCCCCGAAGCGTCCGCCGTGCCCGAAGTCCCCGCGGCGCCGTTTCTCCCTGTCATGAGCGTTTCCAGAATCTCGATCGTCCGCTCCACCTGTTCGGAATCGTTCAGATCCATATTCTCCAGCCCGCTGCCCGCGAACGCATCCGCAAACGTGAAATACCCGCCGTCGAACGTCGCCACCTGGTACGCGGTCAGCTCCACACCGCTCCCCTGCGCCGGCAGCCGCATCGTCACCGAGCCGGAACTCCGCTCCTCCCCGGCCGACGCGCCGAACGAAAACAGGAGAGCCAGAACCAGGCTCAACAGAACCGTATTCAAATGTCTAACCCTACCTGCCTTCATAAAGCTCAATCCTTTCTCCCCCGGGATTTCCGCCCGGGCAGGAACAAAATCAACGAAATACAGATCAGCAGGAACGCGCCCGCCGCGATCGCCCCGATCGTCGCGATCGTCTTTACCGGAAGCATCTTCTTGCCCTCGGACTGCACCACCGGCGCACGCACCTCCATCTGCTCCGGCACGTACTCCGTGCGCGCGCCGCGCACCAGAAGCCGGTGGGAATTGATCCCGTAGGGCGTGCACGTCAGCAGCGTCACATGATCCTCGCCCGGAATGATCCGGATGTCGTCCGTCTCCTCCGGCAGGACCACCTTGATCTGATCCACCTCATAGGCAAGCGTCTCACCCAGCACATGGATGAAAAAAAGGTCGCCCTCCTCCATCTTGTCGAGCCCGGTGAGGATCTTCGCCGCCGGAAGCCCCGTGTGCCCCGAGAGCACGCTGTGCGTCGACTCCCCGCCCACCGGCAGGGACGTGTCCGGGATGTGCCCGATCCCCTTCGCCAGCACCTCGTCGCTGACCCCGTGGTAGATCGGCATATAAACATTCAGCATCGGGATCTCCAGATAACCGATCGCCTCCGTCACCGCGAGCATGTCGTCGTAGTTCGCGACCGACGTGCCCTCGCCCTTGCCGCTCAAGGCCTCATTGTAGCGATGCGCCTCCTCCAGCATTTCCTGAAGGGCAGAGTCATCCTTCTGCGCCACCACTGTATTGTAATCCGCTATGCTCACCGTCGCCGTGTACACGCTGAGCCAGTCGCTCACCACGGGATACCCCATGACAGAGACGCCTGCCACCAGCACCAGGAAAATCAGCAAAAGCGGAATCCTCTTCTTGATCCTCTGTCCCATTCCAAACCGCCTGTATCTATCGTCTTACCGAATCAAAGTCTTTTTCCCGTGTCGTTTTGCGCACGGACGTCCGCTGATTCAGTTATTTTCTTTCTCTGTGCCGCCGTCCGCGCCCTTCGATCCGGCGCTCTCACCGACGTCCTTACCAGACTGCTTCCCGGCCGTTTTCCTGTATCCGCGAAGCGCAACTCTGCGATAAATGAGCGCCGCGCCCAACGTCACCGCGCCGAAGCCGACGATCCCGGCAATCACCAGAAGCTGCCGCACCATCGAAGCCGACAGCCCCGAGGTCACCTTCTCAAGGCCCGTCTGCTCCTCGTCCTCCGCCTCCGGCACATACTCCGTGCGCTCCCCGCGCACCAGAAGCCGGTGGGAATTGATCCCGTAGGGCGTGCACGTCACGAGCGTCACATAATCCTTGCCCGGGACGATCTCCAGATCCTCCGCCTGATCCGGCTCGACCACCTCAACCATATCCACCTTGTACGCGAGCGTCTCGCCCAGTACGTGGATATAAAACAGGTCTTCCTCCTCCATCTCGTCGAGCGACGAGAGGAGCTCCGCCCCCGGCAGCCCGGTGTGCCCGGACAGCGCAGAATTCGTGTTGATCCCGCCCACCGGCAGGGACGTATTCTCAATATATCCGCAGCCCTTCTCCAGCACCTCCGCCGACGTGCCGTAGTACACCGGCAGATAGACGTCGATCTTCGGGATGTCGAGATAGCAGATGACGTTGTCGTTGACGTTCAGGCACTTGTCCTCGTCCTCCCCGGCCGTGCCGTGGAAGAGATGCTCATTGAAGAGCCGCGCCTCGTCCAGCCTCTCGCCCGGATCCGGCTCCAGATTTTCGATCACCTTCTCGTAGTCCGCGATCGTGACCGAAGCCGTGTTCAGCGTAATATAGTTACCGATGGAAGGATACAGGATGAACCCGAGGCCGATCACGAAGATCAGGGCGATCACGCCCATCGGATACAGCTTTTTCAAATCCACCATCATCCTTTCTGCCCGACCCCTCCGCGGGGAGATCCGGCACAAAAGACGCCCTCATCCGAAGCCGAAGCCGCCGCAGAACAGCCCGCCCGGCG
>CANQIW010000063.1 GCA_947624055.1 uncultured Lachnospiraceae bacterium | reverse complement strand
CCTAAGCAGGTCGCCGCGCCGCCGAACGGCTCGATCTCGGTCGGGTGGTTGTGCGTCTCATTCTTGAAATTGACGAGCCATTCCTCGGTCTTCCCATCGATCTCGACCGGCACCACGATGCTGCAGGCGTTGATCTCGTCCGACTCCTCCTGATCCTGCAGCCTGCCCTCTCTCTTCAGCTTGCGCATCGCCATCAGCGCGAGATCCATCAGGCAGACAAACTTGTCGTCCCGCCCCTTAAACATCTCCTCGTGATCGGCGAGATACTGCCTGTAAGTATCCTCAATCGGCTTCCGGTAATAACCGTCGTCAAACGCGACGTCCGTAAGCTCCGTCGAAAACGTCGTGTGGCGGCAGTGATCCGACCAGTAGGTGTCGAGCACGCGCACCTCCGTCATCGACGGATCGCGCTTCTCCTCATTCTTAAAATAATTCTGAATGTGCTGGAAATCGCGAAAGGTCATCGCCAGATTCAGGGAATCATAGAGTGTCTTCAGCTCCGCCTCCCCCATCGCGTTAAAGCCGTCGAAAATGCTCACATCCGCGGGCTCCTCGAACTCCGTCACCAGTGTCTCCGGCTTCGCAAAGCCTGCCTCACGTGAGTCCACCGGGTTGATGCAGTAGGACTTGACCGCCTCGAACTCCTCGTCCGACACCTCGCCCGCAACCACATAGACCGTCGCGGAACGGATCACCGGCTCCTCATCCTCCTTCAGAAATTTCACGCACTGCACGGCGGAGTCCGCCCGCTGGTCGAACTGTCCCGGCAGGTACTCCACCGCGAACGCCCGCTCGTCCTCCGCCATCGGAAACTCATCCTCATAGAGGACGTCCACCGGCGGCTCCGCGAACACCATCCTGCACGCGTCCGCGAACACCGTGTCCGAAACATTCTCCACATCGTAGCGGATCAGGATGCGGATGCCTTTCAGGCCTGCCGCGCCGAGGTAGCTCCGCATCTCATGCGCAAGCCCCTTCGCCGCCACGGCAAACTGCTCTTTCTTCTCCACATACACTCTTCTGACTTTGCTCATGTAAGTCCTCCTCACTCTTCGAGTTGAATGAATTTCACCGTATATCTATTCCTCATCTATCGTGATACTCTCGATGACCGGCTGGTCTTCCGGAGGAACCGCACCGTTCTCGCCCTCTTCGACGTCCTCGCAGATCTGGTCGACGATGTCCATGCCGTCGGTCACGTAGCCGAAAGCCGCATAGTCGCCGTCGAGGAAGGTGCTGTCCGCCTGCACGATGAAGAACTGGCTGCTGGCGCTGTCCGGATCATTCGAGCGGGCCATCGAGACCACGCCCCTCTTGTGCGAGATCGGATTATCCACGCCGTTGCTCGAAAATTCACCCTTGATCGTCTCGTCCGAACCTCCGGTGCCGTTGCCGAGCGGATCGCCGCCCTGGATCATGAAGCCGTCCATGATCCGGTGGAAGGTCAGTCCGTCATAGAAGCCATCCTGCACGAGACCGATGAAATTCTCGACCGTGATCGGCGCAGCCTCCTCATCCAGCTTCAGCTTGATATCGCCGTAATCCTTTACCGTGATCGTCACGTTTGGTCCGGAAACCTTCGAGAGATCAACCTCCGCCCCGGCGTCTGCCGTGCCGTCCGCGCTCTCCTCCGGCGGCTGATTCAGAAGCACAAACGCGAGGATCCCCACAATGAGGATGACCGCGATCACCGTAAACAGGACAAGTCCCATACCGGATCTCTTTTTCGGTTCTTTTTTCCTGTTATTTTTCTTTGAAAGCTTATTACTCATGTCGTTCCACTCCTGATGATTGATTGTAAGATATGTCCGCATGCGATCCTCCTTTTTCCCGGAAAATCCGCCTGCGTTTCCGCATTGTCCCCATTATAACGGATTCTTTCAAATAATACAATATCTCTTGACCCTTTTCGACAAAAGGATGCCACGGCAAAACCGCCAGGAAAAGCAATGTGAAAGACTCAGCTGTTCTGCCCTGCGCGGCTCTTTTCCGTGCGGCTTTGATCCCTGTCCGTCCAGAATTTCTCCGCCGTCGCGCGCACGGCAGACAGCGCGCACAGCCCCGGACTTCCCCACTCTTCCGGAAACATGCGTCGATAGCGGCTGTCCGAGAAACGCCTGTCGAGCAGGAGGATGACGCCTTCATCCTCCTCAGTGCGGATCACGCGGCCCGCCGACTGAAGCACCTTGTTCATGCCCGGACAAAGGTAGGCGTAGAAGAAACCGTCCTCTCCGCGTTTGTCGTAAAACCGCTTCAGCATCTCCCGCTCGGTGCAGATCTGGGGAATTCCGGTGCCGACGATTACCGCGCCGACCAGACGCTCACCCCTTAAATCGATCCCCTCCCCGAAGATCCCTCCCATCACGCAGAAGCCGGCGAGTCCCCGCTCGTGCGGCTGCTCGAACTGGCGCAGAAATTCCTCGCGCTCCGCCTCTTTCATGCCGTTTTCCTGACACAAAAGCCGGATCTCTTCCCCCTGCGCTTCACACAGGGCGGTAAACTGCCGCGCGACCTCGTCCAGCATGCGGTACGATGGGAAAAAAATCATATAGTTGCCGCGTTTCGCGAGGATCAGATAAAGCACATACTCCGCCATCTTGCGGTATTCCTGCTCTGTCCGGCTCGTATAACGGCTGGTCGTGTCCGTCCCGATCATCACGCAGCGGTTCTCCCTCGGGAAGGTCGAGTGCGCGTAGATCGCGTAATTCTCCTTCTCTGTGCTCAGCAGGCTCTTGTAATACTGAATCGGCAGAAGCGTCGCCGAGAAAAAAATTGTGCTCTTGCCTTTGTCCAGGCACTCCTGCAGGTTTTTCGCGACGTCCACACAGAGCAGGCGGAGCTGGAAACGGCCGTCCTCCAGAAGCTCCGTGTAGATCATGTAATCGCCGCCCAGCAGATCGCAGGTGTCGAGGAAGCGCCGTGCCTGAAAATACAGCTCCAGCACCTTCTCGTTCACCTCTGCGTCCCTGGAATCCTCCAGAAAATCCTCCATGATCCCGCACAGGTTCATCAGCGAGATCGGGAAGGTTCCGACGTCCGTCAAAATCTGTACCGGCCCGGAATCCGACTCTCTCTTGCGCTCCAGCAGCCAGTTGTTGCAGCGCCCCAGCGCGCGCGCGAGCTTCTGGCTGTGCGGCCGGATCACCTTCCTGAGTTCCAGGAAATCTTCCTTGAAAAGCGTCGCGGAGAACATCTCGCGCCCTCGGTCGACAAGATTATGCGCCTCGTCGATCAGGAACAGATAATCGCCCTTCACGCCCTCGCCGAAGAAGCGCTTCAGCTTCGCCCGCGGATCGAAGACATAATTGTAGTCGCAGATCACCGCATCCGCCCATAGCGACACATCCAGTCCGAATTCAAACGGGCAGACCTGCCACTTCTCCGCCTGCGCTTCGACCGACGGGCGGTCGAAAACCTCACAGGACGAGATGAATTCATACACTGCGTCGTTTACGCGGTCAAAGTGCCCTTTCGCGTAAGGGCAGGCGTCCGGATTACATTCTTTCTCCCCGGTAAAACAGATCTTCTCCTTCGCCGTCAGCGTCACGGTCTTCATGCGAAGTCCCTGCCTGCGCAGGATCGCGTACGCCTCCTCCGCAACCGTCCGCGTGACCGTTTTCGCCGTCGCGTAAAAGATGCGGTCTGCCAGACCCTCCCCCACAGCCTTCACAGCCGGGAAGAGCGTCGAGAGCGTCTTGCCCGTCCCGGTCGGCGCCTGAATGAACAGCTTCTTCTTCCGCAGCATCGTCCGGTACACCGACGACGCCACCTCCTTCTGGCCCTCGCGCCAGGGAAACGGAAACTCCAGGCCTTTGATCGACGTCTGCCGCGTCTCTTTCCAGTCGAGCTCCAGCTTCGCCCACTTCTGATACTCCCGGACGATATCGTCGAACCACGCGCCGAGCTCTTCCACAGAGTACTCCTCGCGGAACCGCCGAATCTCCTCGCTCTCCATGTTGCAGTAGGTCATCTGCACGCCGATGCGCTCCAGCCCTCTCCTGCTGCCGTAAATGTAAGCATAGCACTTCGCCTGCGCGAGATGTACCGGCACCGGCTCACGGAGCAGGACAACGTCGCGGTAGACGCCCTTGATCTCGTCGATGTACATATCTGCCCGGCGCTGTTCCTTCCCGGCGCTGTCTGCGCGTTCCGCCCTTTCCGGTTCCGTGTTTTCCGGTTCCGTATGCCCAGCCTTTTCCGATTCCGCGTTTTCCTGTCCCGTATGCTCTGCCCTTTCCTGCCCTGCATCTTTCCGCATCGTCTTTTCGAGCATCCCATACTTCTTCACTGTTCCAGAGGCAATCCACTCCTCCTCATCACGACCCCAGAGCACACCGCGCTCCGCGCGGCGCACGTCGTCCATCTGAAAGATCCCGTCCGCGCGCCCCTCGACCGTCAGCACAAAACCATCTGCGGGCACGTCAACAGAAAGAGGCACCTCCGCCTGGTAGCCGCTGCCCATCCGTCCCTGTATCCTGCGGTGGATGCGGCTGCCCTCCTGCATGGCCTCTTTCTGGGCGAACGCGCCCCTGCGGTTATCAATATCGCCCGAGCGCAAGATAAATTCCACGAGACTGCGGACTGAGATCCGCACTCTTTGCTCCTGATTCTGTTCCATAAATTTACAAATACTTTCTTCTTGATAAATTCGTGTATAGTTCACTTTAAAACATCAACCAGATGCGTGCGATGTGTGTGGATTGCGGATATTCTGCCGCAAACACCGACAGCCTGTCGCACGCTGTTTTTCCGCATGCACCGCACAGCCCGTGCAGGTGATTGGCAATGCCTAAGGCAAACCGTTGAGGCCCGCCGGTACTTAGCGAATGCAAAGCATGAGCTTAGTACCGCTGCGTGGCCGATTCGAGCGGAAGCGTGTTTGCCGTGGCATTGACCAATCCCTGCAAGGGCGTCCGGGATATCGACATCACAATGAACGAAACCCGAACTCATTCTACCACAGATTAAAAAAGAAGGAAATAGAAAGCGTTCTGTCTGTTCTTTTCCTAAAAAATATGGTAAAATCGTTTTCAGAAATACCACGGAGGTACCGGCATGGGCAAGATGACCGTTTATCACGGAAGTTATACCACCATTCAAGTTCCAAAGATAATCCCCGGAAAAAATACGAAAGATTTCGGTGTCGGATTCTATTGCACGATCATTCGGGAGCAGGCTGAGCGCTGGGCCAGGCGATATACTACCCCTGTTGTCAACACGTATACCGTGCGCATGGACACAAGTCTGCGAATCCTGGAGTTTAAAGAAATGACAGAGGGTTGGCTCGACTTCATCATAGACTGCCGTCACGGGCAACCTCATGATTATGACATCGTGATCGGAGCAATGGCAAACGATCAGATTTACAACTTTATTGCCGATTACATGGACGGCATCCTGACGAGGGAGCAATTCTGGGCTCTTGCAAAATTCAAGTACCCGACGCACCAAATCAGTTTCTGTTCAGACGCCGCACTAGAATGTCTGGAATTTGTCTCAAGCGAGGGGGTACGCATATGACAGGACGCGAAGACCGCAAGGAAAACGATCTCTTTTTCACCTGCAGCCTGATCGAATATATTGCAAGGCGAACCAAAAACAAGCGATCCGTTGTAGTAAATTCACTTGGCAGAGTTCTGATAGAAAAAATATACGACCTTGCCGACGTCTACCACAGCGATAATATCGACGCGGTAAGCGAAGATTTCATCGAAAAAGCCGGGATCACAAACGGAAACTTTGACAATGTCTCCGCCGCCCGTTATGCAGTCCCGAGCCACTGGGATATCGGAAAAGTATATAAGCGGCTCGTCCTCGGCATCGCGAGAGAGAAAAAAATATCCGTCGTCGATGCGTTGTTCGAGGCTTATAATTCCTTTGTCAGCGAAAAGATCGACAACTATAACTCAAGCTTTTATTATGATGCGCCCCAGAATATCCTGAATGCCTATATTTACGGGATAATAGAATAAAACCGACTGCAGCGATATCAGACTTCTGCAGATTGGCAGACGAAAATAATAAATATGCAAAGGAGAAAAAGAAAGCTTTATGATCCGTTTCAATAACGATTACAGCCGCGGCGCGCACCCGCGGATTCTGGAGGCGCTCACGCGCACGAACAACGAGAGCTACGGCGGCTACGGGATCGACCCGTGGTGCGAGAAGGCCGCCGATGCGATCAAAAAATATCTGGACTGCCCGCAGGCCGCAATACACTTCCTGATCGGCGGAACGCAGGTCAACTACACGGCAATCTCGGCGGCGCTGCGCCCATACCAGAGCGTCATCAGCGCAGACAGCGGACATATCAACGTCCACGAGACCGGCGCGGTTGAGCACTGTGGCCACAAGATTCAGGCGCTGCCCTCTCGCGACGGCAAGATCACGGCAGCGCAGATTGAGGCAGAGGCAAGACTTTACCGCGACAGCGATATCCCGGAGCACGTCACCCAGCCGAAGCTGGTCTACCTGTCTTTCCCGACCGAGTACGGCACGCTCTACTCTCTTCGAGAGCTGGAGGACATCAGCCGCGTCTGCCGGAAATACGGACTGTACCTCTTCGTCGACGGAGCCCGGCTCGGCTACGGTCTCGGCGCAGCTGAGAACGACGTGACGATGGAGGATCTCGCCCGCCTGACCGACCTGTTCTACTGCGGCGGCACGAAATGCGGCGCCCTCTTCGGCGAGGCGCTCGTCATCGCAAACCCGGAGCTGAACGTCGACTTCCGCAGCTACGTCAAACAGAACGGCGCGATGCTCGCCAAGGGCTGGCTGCTCGGAGTGCAGTTCTACACGCTGTTCGAGGACGGGCTGTATTTTGAGATCACGAAAAGAGCAACTGAGCTCGCGCAGCAGATCCGCCGCGCTTTCGCCGAAAAAGGCATCCCGCCGTACATAGAGAGCTGCACGAACCAGCAGTTCGTCGTGCTCGAAAACAGCCGGATGGAGAAACTCGCGGAGAAATACGTGTTTGAGTTTGAAAAGAAGATTGACGAGACGCACAGCTGCGTGCGCTTCTGCACAAGCTGGGGGACGACGCAGGATGAAATCGACGCGCTGGTCGCGGATATTCGTAATTTAAAAAAGCAAGTACTGTTATAAAAGGACTTTTAAGTACACATCCGGCATGGGGTGTTTAAAATGTGGATATACATGGAAATGGAAGTAAGGATGCAGTAATACAAAGAGAACAGAAACGATTCCCGTAAAGCACATAGTACGGGAAGGAGGTACACATGCGCGGTTCCAATTATGAAACAACAAAAAAAGAGTCGCAGAAATTGTTTCTGAAATACGACCAGCAGCATATGATCGACAAGTTCCAGCTGCAGCACGATGATGATTTCCTGTATATCGAATTCGTCGCGCGCCGCTACCGGATCGACCGGCACAGCGGGAATGTCGAGTGGAAGGAAGAAACCTGCCTCTGGCACGAGGCGGGGTTCGAGGAAGTCCTCTCCATCTTTGATGTGCTCTGCTATTCGAGAGACGGCTGCCGCCTGTCCGGAAACTACTGCGGCATCAGCAATGTAAAGGGAGCCAACCTCGCGGCGGCTCCCGGAAACGATATGTTCGCCCCGGCAGCGCGCTCGTTCGATCACCATACCGCACAACTCTCCGCTGCCTGCGAGGCGTTGGGCGGAACGAAATCGGAAGTGGGCGACGTATCCTACCTGCTCCCCGTCTTTCCGTTTCTCTCGATCCGTCTCCAGTTCTGGGAGAGCGACGACGAGTTTCCGCCGCAGCTGAAATTCATGTGGGACGAAAACATTCTGCAGTTTATGCATTTTGAGACGACGTTCTATGTGACCGGGCATGTGATTGAACGCTTGCTCGAGCTTGTTTCCGGTCGTCTTTGGGGCTATTCCAAAGATTGTGTAAACCTCCAAACTGATGTAAGATAAAATTACACAACTTCGCCGTCGCCTCCAGCTATACATTTCTTCACAACGTCTATAGGTATATTCAGCGCGACTGCAATCTCCTCGTCCGAACAGCCACGAAGCTTACGGGTAAGAATCTCCACTTTTCGGTTGGCTTCATCTGCTCGCGCCTTTTCCTGCTTCACACCATCTTCATAGCCATCCTCATAACTAATCTTCTTCTCACACGAGATGTGGAATTCCTCATCATATTCCTTCAACAGCATCTCCGTCACCTCCGCCCTGTGGACCCGCAGTACATCCGCCAGTATCCCTTTCCCAATACACTCCTCCACCGCTCTATCAATCGCTTCCATCAGCGAATCTCTCCCAACGATGTGCCGCCTTACCGTCGCTACAAAATATGAATACTCATACAGGAGCGGACACTTCTCCATGATCTTTGGGCTGTGCCCCTCATTGATATTGATCATGTGCGCCTTGAACTCCGCGCAAGACTCCTTTACCGCGTTCCCGCCTGCCATGCTGTCTGTCAGGCACAGAACCGTCTCGTCTTCCATCTGCCTGCTCCCGTTGTAGAAGACATAATACCTTGGAACGGGAATCTCCAGTCGCCGGCTTGAATAGATATCCAGCTTATTCAGCGCGATGTACTTCCTCAGCGCGGCTGCCATATAAATAAATCCCCGCAGCGGCATGTTGGGATTGTATGTACTCTGGTGCTCGAAAACTGCCAGTCTCGAATCGATCAGGAAAGCCAGGTCATTCTTCATCCCCATGTAGATAAACCCCTCCATGGTGTAGATCTCCAGCTCATCCGGATCCGTGTAATCACTCCCGTTGACAGCATTATACAGGGAGAGCAGATCCTCTTTTCTGTGAAAGAGAAAGGCAAACAGTCCCGATTTGTACTCCCGGTTCGGTACGACCTTATTCTGCATAATTTCCGTATACCTCCTTCATTATACTTCATTTGATGAAAATTATGCAAGCATTATACCGTACACTTCCCGCGAAATTTGTCAAACGATGTGAGCCAGGGAAACTTTTTTGTCGGGTATTCATACAGAATAGCAATTTGTCAATTGACTCAGTATCCGTCACGGCATATCCTCAGTGATATATATTTGGATGATACAAAAGAAATTTGGGCGAACAGTGATTTTTATTACATAATCTCCAACGCCATCGCTGAAAATCCACCTCAATCGCTCAGCGTCCGCACCGCCGCCAGCAGCTCCTGCGCGAGCTGTATCATACTTTCGCTCTCTTTCCCCGGCGTCTGCGTCTTCGGTTTCATATATGTGAAATAGGGGTTCGTCTCGATCGTAAAGCGCAGCCTGCCGCGGTAGTATTTGAGCAGACCGTCGATCTTCGTCGTGTCAATCTGTGCCTTCTCGTACATGACGATCTTCACCTCGTCACCCTTCTGGGTCAGCTCCGTAATGTACGCCTCATGCGCCTGCGAGCGCATCCGAGCGATCAGCAGCAGATTCTGCACCGAGCGCGGCGGCTCGCCGAAGCGATCCATCAGCTCTTCGAGCATATCGTCGTACTCCTCCTCGCCCTGGATCGCCGCGATCCGCTTGTAGATATCGAGCTTCTGGATCTCGTTTTTGATGTAGGTATCCGGGATAAACGCGTCCACATCCAGGTCGACCGCCGTCTCATAACTCTCCTGCAGCGTCGCCTCACCCTGAAGCTCCCGGACCGACTCGTTCAGAAGCTTGCAGTACAAGTCGTAGCCGACCGCCTCCATGTGACCGTGCTGCTCGCTGCCGAGCAGATTGCCGGCGCCGCGGATCTCCAGGTCGCGCATCGCGATCTTGAAGCCGCTGCCGAGCTCCGTGAACTCGCGGATCGCGGACAGGCGCTTCTCTGCCACCTCTTTGAGCATCTTGTTCCGGCGGTACATCAAAAACGCGTAGGCCGTGCGGTTTGATCGTCCGACGCGCCCGCGCAGCTGGTAGAGCTGCGCAAGTCCCATCGTGTCCGCGTCGTGCACGATCATCGTGTTGACATTCGAGATATCCAGACCGGTCTCGATGATCGTCGTCGTCACGAGCACATCGATGTCCCCATTGATGAAGTCGTACATGACCTGCTCGAGCTCTCTCTCCTTCATCTGTCCGTGCGCGAACGCCACCTGTGCCTGCGGCACAAGAGCCGCGATCGTGTTCGTCATCTCCACGATGTTGTTGACGCGGTTGTACACGTAGTAGACCTGCCCGCCGCGCGCCAATTCACGGCTGATCGCCTCGCGCACCAGCTCCTCATTGTACTCCATGACGTACGTCTGGATCGGCACGCGCTCCTGCGGCGCCTCCTCGAGCACGCTCATGTCGCGGATCCCGACGAGGCTCATGAGCTGCTTGATCTTCTCCTTGTGCGCCACGCCGAAGCGCTGTTCCTCGTCGATCACGAGAAGCCCGAGATTCTTGTACTGTACATCCTTTGAGAGCAGGCGGTGCGTCCCGATCACGATGTCAACCATGCCGTTTTTCAGCCCCTCGATCGTCTGCTTCTGCTCCGCGGGCGTGCGGAAACGGCACATCAGATCGACGCGCACCGGAAAATCCTTCATGCGCTGCACGAAGGTATTGTAGTGTTGCTGCGCCAGAATCGTCGTCGGCACGAGATAGGCAACCTGTTTGCCGTCCTGCACGGCCTTGAAGGCGGCGCGGATCGCGATCTCCGTCTTGCCGTAGCCGACGTCCCCGCAGATCAGGCGATCCATGATCTTCGGACTCTGCATATCCCGCTTGACGGCCTCGATCGCGAGCAGCTGATCCTCCGTCTCCTCGAAGGGAAACATCTCCTCAAATTCCCGCTGCCAGACCGTGTCCGCTCCGTAGA
>CANQIW010000062.1 GCA_947624055.1 uncultured Lachnospiraceae bacterium | reverse complement strand
GCGAGAAGCGTGAGATTGCGGTAAACGGTGCCGAGGCTGATGTTCGGGAATTCCTCGCGCAGGCAGGTGTAGACCGTGTCCGCGGTCGGATGATCCCTGCGCGTCATCAGAAAACGCCGGACAGCCTCGCGTTGTCTGCTGTATTTGAGTGCAGGCATGGCGGCCTCCTTGCAAAATAAAATCAGTAATCGTTATTGTTTCTATAAATATAACAGACAAAATTGCGCTTGTCAAACCTTTTCAAACAAATTTTTTTTTGATATACTGAAGCCATACTCAGGTAAGTTTACGACGGATAAATAAGCACGGGAAAATCCGGATAGAAAAGAGTCCAAATTTTATAATAAGACAAGGAGGCAGGATATGATCTATGATCTGATCATTGCCGGTTCCGGCCCGGCCGGGCTGGCGGCGGCAATCTACGCGCAGAGGGCGAAGCTGTCTACGCTTGTGCTCGAGAAGGAGTACATGAGCGGCGGGCAGGTCGTAAATACGTATGAGGTGGACAATTACCCGGGGCTGCCGGAGATCGGCGGGTTCGAGCTGGGGATGAAGTTCAGGGAACACGCGGAGAAGCTGGGGACAGAGTTCCTTAATATAGAAGTAAGACACATCGGACTGGAGGACGAAGGACGCGTCAAAGTGATCTACACCGACCGGGAGGAATACCGCGCCCGCGCGTTGATCCTTGCGATGGGGGCGAAGCACCGGATGCTCGGCCTGCCCGGGGAGAAGCGGCTGGCAGGGATGGGCGTCTCCTATTGCGCGACCTGCGACGGCGCTTTTTTTAAGGGAAGGACGACAGCTGTGGTCGGCGGCGGGGACGTCGCTGTAGAGGACGCGCTGTTTCTGGCGCGGGGCTGCTCGAAAGTGTACCTGATCCACAGAAGGGACGAACTGAGGGCGGCTGCCGCTTTGCAGGAGCAGCTGCGGAAATGCGAAAATGTAGAGTTCATCTGGAACACGGAGGTGGCAGGTATCGAAGGCGACGATCATCTGGAATGCCTGAAGCTTAAGAACAGGCAGACAGGGGAAGAGCATATGCTCGATGTGGACGGTCTGTTCATTGCGGTTGGGACGGTGCCGAACACCACGTTCATTACAAACATGTTACAGCTTGATGAAAACGGATACGTTGTCGCTGGCGAGGATGGAAGGACAAATGTTCCGGGGATATTTGCAGCCGGGGATGTGAGAACCAAGCAGCTGCGGCAGATTGTTACGGCAGTGTCCGACGGGGCCAATGCGGTTACTTCGGTTCAGGCATACCTGAATACCCTGTAAAGAGGGAAAATATTACAGTTCATTATTTATTCCTTATAAAATTTTTAAAAAATTATTTAAAATGCTTGACAGGACAATTCACATTTGTTATGATGTGCATGTAAAAAAACGTAACAATTTCGTAATAACTGCGAAAGAATTGTTTTGGAGGAAGGGATAAGTAATGAAAAAAGGAGTATGGAAGGTTACAGCTTGTGCCTTAGCAGCCGGCATGACATTCTCAGGAATGAGCACGGTCGCGCTTGCGGACATACCGCTGGCAGGGTTTGGAAGCACAACAGCGTTCGTGGGAGAAGCGGATACCGACGCGCAGGCAGAGACCGCCCCGGCAGAGACAGAGGCGATTGATACGGAGAATGAAGCGGTTCCGGAGGCGTCAGCGCTTGCGGAAACCGAGACAGAGGCTCCTGAGACAGAGCCGGTCGTCGACACGAGCATGAGCGGGGAGATGGCTTTTGCACAGTGTGATGATTACATCAATATCAGAAGCGGCGCCGATGCCGACAGTGAGGTGGTCGGCAAGGTTTACAACAACAATTCCGTTACGATTCTGAGTCAGGTCGGCGACTGGTACGAGGTACAGACCGGCAATGCGACGGGTTATGTGAAGGCGGAGTATTTCGCGACGGGCCAGGCGGCGCAGGAGATTGCCGAGGAGGTGGCCTACAATGTCGCTACCGTATATGCGGACGCGCTTACGGTTCGTGCGGAGCCGAGCGAGGATGCCGCGGAGATCGGCACGGTCTACAGCACAGACGAGCTCGAGGTCATCGAGTATGACGGCGACTGGATGAAGGTCGCGCTTGGCGGGGATGTGTACGGTTATGTGAATGCCTACTATGTAGGATATGACAGCTATTATGCGACAGGCGAGACGCTCGAGGAGGAAGAGGAGAGACTGGAGCAGGAGTGGCTGGATTACCTGGCGCAGCAGGAAGCAGAGCAGGCAGCGGCGGAGCAGGCATATCTGGACGCGATCGCGGCAGAGCAGGCGGCGGCGCAGCAGGCAGCCTGGGACGCGGAGTATCAGGCTTCGCAGGCAGCGGCAGACGCACAGTATCAGGCGGATGCGGCGGCACAGGCGACAGCAGACGCGCAGGCGGCAGCGGATGCGCAGTACCAGGAATATCTGGACGCGCAGGCAACGGCGGACGCGGCGACGCAGCAGGCGGATGAGCAGGCGGTGATCGATGCGGCGGCGCAGGCGCAGGCTGCTTATCAGGAATATCTGAACGCGCAGGCAGCGGCAGACGCACAGGCGCAGGCCGAGGCGGACGCTCAGTATCAGGTACAGGCGGCAGCGGACGCAGCGGCACAGGCAGCGGCGGATGCGGCGGCACAGGCGGCAGCGGATGCCGGCTATACGGACGGCAGCGACGCGGCGTATACGGATACCGGATACACAGACACTGCTTCGTCGGTCGGTCAGCAGATCGTAAACTACGCGACACAGTTTGTCGGCAATCCCTATGTATGGGGCGGTTCCAGCCTGACGAACGGAGCTGACTGTTCCGGGTTCACAATGTCTGTCATGGCGAATTTCGGCATTGGCCTTCCGCACAGCGCGGCGGCACAGTCCGGCTGCGGTACGCCGGTTGATTTGAGCGAGATCCAGCCTGGCGACCTCCTGTTCTACAGCAGCGGCGGCGGTATCGGACATGTGTCGATCTACATGGGCGGCGGACAGGTTGTACATGCGAGCAGCTCGACGACAGGTATCATCATTTCCGACGTCGGGTATCGTACACCGGTATGTGCGAGAAGATTTGTATAAAGGGTTCAGATCAGAGAATGATCGGAAATTGAATAGACAAGGTTGAAGCGGGAGTCCACTGGCAACAGTGGGCTCCCTTCCTGTGTACGACATACGTCGTACACAGGAAGGGAACCGTTCCCCCATAAATTTTCTTGCGCGGAGGGGGTGAAGGTGATATACTGAATCCAAATGATTTGAGGAGAACGTGCTATGGAGAGGAACGACTGGTACGAGGCCGGGGAACAGATCGTAAAACTTGTGCAGGACGCCGTGGACAGCAAGGATTTTTCACAGCTGGGCGCTACGATCTCTGATGTGGTGAACGATACGGTAAACGGGCTTCAGTCGGCGCTGAAAAAGAACATAAACGGGACATTTCCGGACAGCGATCAGGCGGCAGATCATGAGACGGAACATAGCACCTGTGAGTACACAAACCGCGCTGCGGCCGAACAGATCCGGCGCAATATCGAGAAGAAGCGCAGGCAGCGGGAGGACGAGCGGGCGAAGGAAGCAGTCGTTCCGGTAAAGGCAGCCGTGAGCGTACCGGGCGAGTTCACCGCAAAGCTGACGAAGTGGTTCGGCTATGGGATGAGCGGGATCATGGGCATTGCGCTTGGGATGGTTATCCTTGTGTGGGCTACCGCAGAGGTGAATCTGATCGTTCCGACGGCAGTTCTGGCTTTTCTGACCTTGGTATGCTATAGAATAGGCGTGAAGGGAAGAAATCAGATCGGCATGGCGCAGCGCTTCCGCAGATACAGGGAGCTGATCGGGGAGCGGAAGTTCTGTCTGATCGATGAGCTTGCGTCCGCGACCGGTAAGAGCGATAAATTTGTCCGCAAAGACCTGCACCGCATGATTGAAAAGGGTTTTTTCAAAGAGGGCTACATGGATCGCGAGCAGAAGATGCTGATCGCGGACAGGGCTACCTATCAGCAATACCTGACGACCCAGACAGAGTATGAGCGCAAAAAACTGGAAGACACAGCGAAGAGCAAAGCCGGATCAGGAAGCGGCGGCGCCGGGCAGAAGGATGGAACCGCGGGTGCGGAAAAGTCCGCAGCGAAGCTTACGCCGGAGTGCAGGGAGCTGATCGCGGAGGGACAGCGCTATATCCGGCATGTCCATGAGTGCAATGAAAAGATCGAGGACGCGGACATGTCGGCCAAACTTGACCGTCTGGAGCTGGTGATCACGAGGATCTTCCGCGAGGCGGAGCAGAATCCGGATGTGGTCGGCGATCTGAAAAAGATGATGAGCTATTATCTCCCGACAACACAGAAGCTGCTTGACGCGTACTGCGAGATGGACGAGCAGCCGATACAGGGACAGAATATCAAAAGCACGCGCAAGGAGATCGAGAGCGCGCTTGATACGATCAACACAGCGTTTGAGAATCTGCTGGACAGCTTTTTCAAAGATCAGGCATGGGACATCTCATCGGACATCACGGTGCTGAATACGATGCTCGCACAGGAAGGACTGACCGGGAAGGCGTTTCCGCCCGGCGGCTCACAATGATCGAGCCGGAGCCGGGGAATCAGATTTGGGAAAATAAGGTTCAGGAAAACGTGACTTAGAGAACAAAGATCAGAGGATAGGATTCAGGAGAACAGGAGTCAGAGGAACAGGATAAAATTCAGAAAACAGGGAGGGAAAGAACATGAGCGATGAGATGAAGAATTTTGCAGAGGCGCCGACGCCGGTGCTGACCTTCGGGGCGTCTGTGCCGCAGGAGCCGGAGCTGCCCGTAACGCAGGATGCAGAGGCGGCAGCTGCAGATACGCAGGCCGCAGCCGCGCAGACGGGAGCTGAGGCGGCGCAGAAGCAGGAGCTTCCGCCGGTCGACCCGCAGCTGACGGAGGATATCCTCACGGAAGAAGAGCGCAAAATGGTGGATGAGTTCAGCAAGCAGATTGACCTGCACGATTCCAACGGGATCATTCAGTACGGCGTCGGCACGCAGAAGAAGATGGCCGATTTCTCGGAGAGTGCGCTGAAGACCGTCAAGACGAAGGATCTGGGCGAGGTGGGCGATATGATCTCGGGTCTCGTGACGGAGCTCAAGAGCTTCGACGTGGACGAGGACGAGAAAGGATTCCTCGGCTTTTTCAAGAAACAGGGGAATAAGCTCAACACGATGAAGGCAAAATATGACAAGGCCGAGGTGAATGTCGGGAAGATCTGCGACGTTCTGGAGGGTCATCAGAGGCAGCTCATGAAGGACGTCGCGATGCTGGACAAGATGTACGAGCTGAACCTCGTATATTTCAAGGAGCTCTCGATGTACATCCTCGCGGGCAAGAAGCGCCTCGAAGAGGTGAAAGCGACCGAACTGAAGGCGCTGATCGACAAGGCACAGAAGAGCGGCCTGCCGGAGGACGCGCAGGCGGCGAAGGACATGGAGGAGCTCTGCACACGCTTTGAGAAGAAGCTTCACGACCTGGAGCTGACCAGGATGATCTCGATCCAGACCGCGCCGCAGATCCGCCTCGTGCAGTCGAGCGATACGCTGATGGTCGAGAAGATTCAGACGACGATTGTTAACACGATTCCGCTGTGGAAGAGCCAGATGGTGATCGCGCTCGGCGTGGAGCACGCAAACCAGGCGGCTGAGGCGCAGAGGGAAGTCACCGACATGACGAACGAGCTTCTGAAGAAGAACGCAGAGAAGCTGAAGATGGCGACGGTCGAGAGCGCAAAGGCTTCCGAGCGCGGCATTGTGGATCTGGAGACGCTCAAGTCGACGAACGCGGCTCTGATCTCCACCTTCGACGAAGTGATGAAGATCCAGGAGGAAGGACGTCAGAAGCGCCGCGCCGCGGAGGAAGAGCTGAACCGGATGGAGTTTGAGCTGAAGAGCAAGCTGCTTGAGATCAGGGCGTGAGGTCGGCAGGCAGAATTCATGCACACAGGATGCGCAAGTGCGAACGGGCATGTCATTTGACCTGTCCGGCATATGAGATGGAGACGGGAAAAGGGCGTCTCGAGAGGAGAAGGACATGGGAATTTTTCTTGCGGTATTGATTTTGTTTGTCGTGATCGTCGCGGTGATCGTGGCTGTGAGCACCGTGAGCTCGGTATCCGGTGTGATCGCGGAGGAAGAGGACGACGATGAGTAGGCGTTGAGCCGATTACAGCCATAAAGGAATCGATATGACATTTGAGGAATTCGAGACGGCGACATACGAGATTGCGGACACTTTTCCGGAAGATTTTTTCCGGGAACTGAACGGAGGGGTTATGGTCAGAGAAGGCTGTCGGGTGCACCCGGCGGCTGTCGATCATGACCTTTTTGTTATGGGCGAATACCATTGCGACCGTTATCTGGGGCGGTTCGTGGTGCTCTATTACGGCTCGTTCGCACGGTGCTTCGGACATTGCGCGGAGGATTTTTTAAGAGAGCGGATCCGCAAGGTGCTCCTGCACGAGTTCCGCCATCATCTGGAATCCCTTGCGGGGGAACGGGATCTGGAGATCGAGGACGCGGTGAATCTGTCTCAGTATCTTGAGAGGAAGGAACGCTCGCACAGAGACACTGCTGACTGCAGGCAGGAGGACGGCTGAAATTTAAAAGCGCATTTAAAAGCGCATAGCCATAAAAAGCTTGACGGAACAGGAAGCGGGCGCTAGAATAGAAAAAGTGAGCTTTTATATGCGGACAAATGTTCGTGTTAGAGAGACACGGCGGTTACGGTTCCGGGCAGCATGAAGCGAACGGTAACACATGGCGAGGAGGAGACATTATGAAAAAAGCGTACAGGGAAATGACAAGAGAGGAGCTCCTGAGGGAACAGGCCGCGCTGGAGGCCAAATATCAGGAGGTCAAGGCAAAGGGACTGAAGCTCGACATGTCCAGAGGCAAGCCGTCGAAGGCGCAGCTTGACCTGGCGAACGGCATGATGGATGTGCTGAACAGCGATTCCGACATGAAGTGTGAAGCGGGCGTAGACTGCAGGAATTATGGGATCATGGACGGTATCCCGGAGGCGCGGCGGCTGCTCGCGGATATGTCCGAGGTGCCGGAAAAGAATATTCTGATCTACGGAAACTCGAGCCTGAACGTGATGTTTGACACGGTAGCGCGAGCGATGTCGATGGGCGTGTGCGGACATACGCCGTGGGGCAAGCTGGATAAGGTGAAGTTTCTCTGCCCGGTGCCGGGCTACGACAGGCATTTCGGGATCACGGAGTTCTTCGGCATTGAGATGATCAACGTGCCGCTTTTTAAGACCGGACCGGACATGGACATGGTGGAAAAGCTGGTGTCGGAGGACGCTTCAATCAAGGGAATCTGGTGCGTGCCGAAGTATTCGAACCCGACGGGCATCTCCTACTCAGATGAGACAGTGCTGAGGTTCGCGCATCTGAAGCCGGCGGCTCCGGATTTCCGTATTTTCTGGGACAACGCCTACTCGATCCACCATCTCTACGACGACGATCAGGATGTGATCCTGGAGCTTCTGACCGAGTGCGAGAAGGCCGGAAATCCCGATATGGTATACAAGTTCATTTCGACCTCGAAAGTGAGCTTCCCGGGATCGGGCATTGCGGCGATGGCTGCCTCGGAGGCAAATCTTGCGGACGCGCGGAAAGCGATGTTCTATCAGACGATCGGCCATGACAAGCTGAATCAGCTGCGTCATGTGCGTTTCTTCAAGGATATGGACGGCGTGCACGCGCATATGAGAAAGCATGCGGCGATCCTGCGCCCGAAGTTTGAGGCGGTGCTCGACACGCTGGAGCAGGAGCTGGGCGGCCTGGAGATCGGCAGCTGGGTGAAGCCGAAGGGCGGGTATTTTATCGCGTTTGACTCGCTGGAGGGCTGCGCGAAAAAGATCGTGGCCAGGTGCAAGGAAGCCGGCGTCGTCATGACGGGCGCGGGGGCGACCTTCCCGTATGGCAGGGATCCGAAGGACAGCAACATCCGCATCGCGCCGTCGTTCCCGGAGCCGGACGAACTGAAGACGGCTGCGGAGATCTTCGTTCTCAGTGTGAAGCTTGTCAGCATTGAGAAATTTTTAGGGCAGTAAACAGTTGAGGAAGATGTTTTACGGGGCGTTTTCGCGAAAACGGCAGTTTTTTTCTTGCTCTCTTTCAACGAACATGGTATGATAGCCATGTAGTGTGTTTTTTTACCAGTTTTGTAAAAGAGAAAGAGCAAAAGGAGCGGGTTATAAAATGAAGCGGTGCATTATTTGCGGAAATGTGGATGATGACAACAGTACGGTTTGCAGTACCTGTGGAAATCCGTATGTGGATATGGGCGCGCAGGCTTCAGATATGGGATCCGGAGAGGAGACCGAAGCGGGCGGGTCGCCGGACACCGTATCAGAGGAAATAAAAGAGCAGGCGGAAGCCGGGCAGCCGGAGGCAGAAGAACCGCAGTCTGAGGAAGAAGCGCCGGAGCAGCCGGAGACGGAAGAACCTCAGCAGGCGGCAGCGGAGCAGCCGGGGATGGAAGTACCGGAGCAGGCGGCAGCGGAGCAGCCGGAGGCGGAAGCACCTCGGCAGGCAGCAGAGCGGCCGGAGAATGCCGGGGCACCGGGACAGACGATGCCGGGAGGACGTCCGCCGCGCAGAACCAGAAGCGGCCCGCAGATATACGGGCAGGCGGAAGGGGTCAATCCCCGTTCCGGACAGTACGCGAATCAGGGAATGATCCGCAGAGAGGTTCCGCCGAGAGCTGCGGGAGCTGGCCGTGCAGACGGCAGGATGCAGGGAGGCCAGAGCCGCCCGATGGGTCGGATGCAGGGAGGCCAGGGTCGTCCGATGGGGCAGATGCAGGGAGGTCCCGGACGTCCTTCCGGACAGGATTTCCGCGCGCGGCGCGTGATGGAGACTGCGCGGAAGGCAATGCGGTCGCCGCTCTTCCTTTTGATCGCATTGCTGAATACGGTGCATGTGGCGGCTTCGATTGCGGCGATCTTCCTGAACGAGCTGAACTATTCGCAGGCGGTCAGGCTGCTGAACGAGGCGGATCTTCCGCAGCAGGCGGCCGGGTATGTGAGTTCGGTGACGAAGCTGCTGCAGAATCTGCAGAGCATGGAGCCGGGGACGATCATTGCGAACATCATGCTGCATATTCCGTCGATCCTGTTCTGTCTGGGTCTGTGGCTGGTCTTCTTCGCGGCGCTGAGAGCGAAGGAGCAGATGTCGGGCGCCGGATTCGGTTTCGCGAAAGCGGCCATCATCATCCGCATGGTCGTGGCCTGCCTTGTGATGCTTGCGGCTCTGATCGTTACCGTGACGATCGTGGTCGCCGCATGGGTATCAAAAGAGCAGCCGGTCATCATTATGGCTGTGGTTATGCTGGTTATCACGATCATTGTCGTTATGATGGTTATTATGTATTATTTCTCCTACCTCGGGACGCTGAAGACCTGCAGGGTGAACGGCAATACGGGTGAGAGCTACGGCAGGCTGTCGGCATACCTTGCGGTAATGCTCATTATACTTGCGCTGCCGTGCATTGTCGGTCTGCTCTCGGGGATCGTGAATCTGGAGATCTCCAATATCGTCGGTTCCGTGGCGGAGATGTGCTGGATGATTCTTCTGGCCGTGTGGATCTTCCTGTACCGCGGCAGGATGAGTGAGTTTGAGGATTAAAGACGACAGATATCAAAATACAGATTCAGAGAATGAGGCGGCCGCTGTTTTCTTTCTTGACAGCGGCCGTTGTTTTTGTTAGTATAGACGTGCGGTTTAGCGTGGTAGAGTGTTACCACAGCAAAGAGCGCGTAAAAAGATTGTAAAAGACAGGGGCGGAAGAAGATTTCCGCAGAAATGGAGGAGGATATTATGAAAAAGAAACTGATTGCGCTTTTGATGTCGGCGGCGATGCTTTCCCTGACGCTGTGCAGCGGCGTGCTTGCGGAGGACAGTGAGAGCGATCTCGCTTATGTGCAGGAAAAGGGAACGCTGGTGGTAGGTATCACGAACTTCGAGCCGATGGACTACCTGGACGAGAACGGCGAGTGGATCGGCTTTGACGCGGATATGGCGAAGGCGTTTGCAGAGTCTCTCGGCGTAGATGTGGAATTTATGGAGATCGACTGGGACAACAAGATCCTGGAGCTGGACGGCAAGACGATCGACTGTGTCTGGAATGGTATGACACTGACAGACGAAGTGACCAGCGCGATGGAGTGCTCAGACGCGTACTGCAAGAACGCGCAGATCGTAGTCATACCGGCTGCCGTTTCGACCGACTATCAGAGCGAGGAGGATCTTGAGGGCCTCAATTTTGCGGCAGAGGCAGGCAGCGCGGGTGAGGCGGTGCTGAATGACCTGGGACTGAATGTGACATCGGTGAAGGCGCAGACGGATGCGCTGATGGAGGTTTCCGCAGGCACATCCGATGCGGCGGTGATCGATTCCCTGATGGCGGCGGCTATGGTCGGCGAGGGCACCAGCTATGAGGATCTGACGACGGCGATCGAGCTGAGCAGCGAAGAGTACGGCGTAGGCTTCCGCAAGGGTTCCGATCTGGCCGAAGAGCTGAACAAGTTCTTTGAGGAGAGCTTCCAGAGCGGCGAGACGATGAAGATTGCGGAGACGTATGGCCTGCAGCTTGCGATCATCGGAGACGACGCGGAAGCTGAGAGCGAGACTGAGGCGCTCACCGAGTAATCCTGAGTGATATTCTTATTGCGTGAAAAGGGCTGTTGGTATTGCAACGGCTCTTTTTATGGCATAAGGGAATCCGGGAAAGGGAGAATATCATGGAACTATTTATGAAGCAGCTTCCTATCGTGGTCCGTTCTCTGAACGTGGGATTTCTGCAGACACTGAAATTGTTTTTTGTGACGCTCATC
>CANQIW010000061.1 GCA_947624055.1 uncultured Lachnospiraceae bacterium | reverse complement strand
CAAAGACGGAGGATTATACCTCCTACACTTCGGCCGACGGGCTGGCGCACGATCAGGTCCGCATGGCCTGCGAGCTGTCAAACGGCGATATCGCCGCCGCGACCAACGGCGGAGTCTCCATCGTCCATGACGGAAAGGTACTCCGCTCCTACACGGACGTAGACGGCGTTCAGAACAAGGTGATCCTCTGCATCGCGGAGGGAAAAGATCATCATATCTACGCGGGCAGCGACGGCAACGGCATCTATGAGATCGATCCCGAGACCGACGAAGTGACAAACATCTCGGTAAACGACGGTCTCCAGTCCGGCGTCATTTTGCGCATCGTCTGGGACGACCAGGTCGACGGCTTCTGGATCAGCAACGGCTCGGAGGTCGCGCTGATGACGGACGACGGCATTCAGCAGATCAGGAACATCGACGCGGGCGTCGGCAGCGTCTTCGACATCAAGCTCACCGAGGACAGCGTCTGGCTGATGAAGTCTTTCGGCCTGATTCAGATCTCGCGTGAGGACTACATTGCCGGCAATCCGAATTACAGCATCCTGACGCGCAGGGACGGCCTGACCAGCAGCATCACGGCCAACTCATGGAACCACTTCGAGGACGGCATGCTCCTGATCTGCACCGGCAACGGCGTTTACTACATCGACATCAACAACATCCAGTACAACACGATCCCGCCAAAGGTGGCGGTCGGAAGCGTCGAGGCGAACGACGAGATCTTCTACGGAAGCAAGCGCATCGATCTGCCCGCCGACACGCCGAGGATCACGCTGACGCTCGATCTCTTAAGCTACGGCATTGAGGGCGGCACGCTGGAATATTATCTGGAGGGCTTCGACGAGGAGCCGATCGAGGTAAAAAACCTCTCCGCCAACCATGTGAACTACACAAACCTGCCCGGCGGCGATTATACTTTCCACCTGAAGGGCTACAACGCGGACGGCACGCCAAGCGAGGAGATCACACTGCCAATCCACAAGGAGACGCAGCTTCTGGAGCACATCTCCCCATACCTCTGGTTACTGCTGGGACTGCTGATCCTTGCCCTGCTCGTCCTGCTCGTCATCCTGATCCGGCAGCTGATCCTCCGGAAACGCACAGCGGAGCAGCGGGAAGTCTACCGGAAGATGACGGATCAGACCGTCGAGATCGTGGCGCAGACCATCGACGCCAAGGACAAATATACGGTCGGCCACTCGCACCGCGTCGCCGCCTACGCGACGGAGATCGGGCGGCGCTACGGCCTGTCGAAGGAGGATCTCGACAAGCTCTCCTACGGCGCCCTGCTGCACGACATCGGCAAGATCGGCATCCCCGATCAGATCCTCACGAAGGACGGCAAGCTGACCGACGAGGAGTACGCCTATATCAAACGGCATCCGACGATCGGCGGCAACATCCTGAAGGGATTCGAGGAGCAGTCTCCGTGGATTCCGCAGGTGGCCCGCTATCACCATGAACGCTACGACGGAAAGGGCTACTGCGAGGGGCTTTCCGGCGAAAACATCCCGCTCTTCGCGCGGATCGTCGCAGTCGCGGACTCCTACGACGCGATGCACTCCACGCGCACCTACCGCAAACCGCTCTCGACGGAGAAGATCCGCAGCGAGCTGGAGCATGGCAAGGGGCTGCAGTTTGACGAGCGCTTCGCGCAGATCATGATCGAGATGATCGACGACGGCTTCGAGGCCGACGAGGAGCTGGAAGCTGCCGCGGCGGCCGAGCAGGAGACCTACGCCTCCTACCTGGCGAAAAACGCGGTGACACGCAGCGTCGCAGAATCGAAGGAGGCGTCAGCGGCACAGCAGGTGGCAGCGGCGGCTGATATCGTCGCAGCACAGGAAACCGCAGCAGCGAAAGATTCTGCGGCGGCACATGAAATGAAAAAGAACTGAATTCAGAAAAACAATATGGCGCAACCGCCCATCCGGTACCCTTCTCGAGCGGTTTCTCCGGGAAAGCAGCAATATACTACTTTTCGGAGAAACCGCATCGGGAATCCAGATGGGCTGGTTGCGCCGCTTTTGTTTTATGGGAATTTGTCCGCTTATTTCCGTCTCTCGTACTTGACGAAGGTATACTCCAGATCAAAGTAGGTCTGCTCGTCGCTGTCGGCCGTGACGACCCACTCTTCCATCTCATCGAGGTTCGGGAAGTAGGCGTCCGCCTGATAGGCACGGTCGATCTTTGTCACATGCGCCACGTCACAGTACGGCAGGAACTGGCGGTACACACTCTCGCCCCCGATCACGTAGACATCCCCGGGATCATACTTTTTCAGCTCATCCAGCACCTCTTCCACCGTGTGGAGCACAATTGCGTCCTTCACATGATAGTCCTTATTCTTCGTAAGCACAATGTTCGTGCGATTCTTGAGCGGCAGTCCGTTCGGAAAGCTCTCGAGCGTCCTGCGCCCCATCACCACGACCTTCCCGGTCGTCGTCTCCCGGAAGAATTTCATGTCCGCCGGAATGCTGACCAGCAGCTTGTTGTTGCAGCCGATGCCCCAGTTCTTGTCTACCGCTACGATGATATTCATGGCAGCTTTCTCCTTTCACTCCTGTTCCGTCCCGCTTCTGTTCTTTAATCTCTGTTCTTTAATCTCTATTCTTTAATCTCTATTCTTTAATCTCTATTCTTTAATCTCTATTCTTTATTCCTTATTCTCTATTCCTTATTCTCTATTCTCTATACTCTGTGCTTCTCCGTCCGCGTGCAGTTATGCATATGTCAGCCTGTCCGTTTCTTTCCGGTATTCCGGATATTATGCAAATGCCGCGTCACACCGCCACCGGGATATTTTTGATCTGCGGACCGGTCACATAGTTCTCAACGTGCAGATCGTCCACGGTGAAGGCATAGAAATCCGTCACATCCGGACTGAGCCACACCTTCGGCGCCGGATGCGTCTCGCGTGTGATCAGCTCCTGCACGAGCGGCACATGGCGGTCGTAGATATGCGCGTCCGCGATGACATGCACGAGCTCGCCGGCCTGCATCCCGCAGGACTGCGCCATCATGTGCACGAGCAGCGCGTACTGCGCCACATTCCAGTTGTTCGCGGTCAGGACGTCCTGTGATCGCTGGTTGAGGATCGCGTTCAGCGTCAGCTTCTCGCTGTCCTTCTCCTTTGTCACGTTGAACGTCATGCTGTAGGCGCAGGGATAGAGATGCATCTCATGCAGATCCGCGTGGACATAGATGTTCGTCATGATCCGGCGGCTGTAAGGATTGTTCTTCAGATCGTAGAGCACGCGGTCCACCTGATCCATCATGCCCTCGCGGTACTGATGCTTCACCCCGAGCTGATAGCCGTAGGCCTTGCCGATGCTCCCGCTCTCATCCGCCCAGCTGTCCCAGATGTGGCTGCCGAGCTCATGCACATTGTTCGACTTGCGCTGCCAGATCCACAGCAGCTCGTCAAACGCGTTCTTCAGCCCTGTCCGACGCAGCGTCAGCGCCGGAAATTCCTTCCGCAGATCGTAGCGGTTCACGACGCCGAAGCGTTTGATCGTGTAGGCGTAAGATCCGTCCTCCCACTTCGGGCGCACCTTCTCACCCTCCGTGCTCACGCCGTTCTCAAGAATATCCCTGCACATGTCGGTAAAAATGCGGTCTGCGTAGCTCATTCGTTCTCCTCCTCTGCGCTCTTTCCTGTCCCGATACCACCTGTTACAATAACGCCCGTACCTCTCAACCCGGGCTGATCCGCCCGGAAACCTGCCCGATTCGGGCAGGAGACGATCAGTACACGATCCTGCCCAGCGCCGTATCCTCCGCGAAACCTGCCGCATTGTACAAGAACAGCAGATCCGTGTATCCGTTCTGCGCGATCAGCTCGCTGATCTTCTGATTATAATAGCGGATGTCGAGCATATCGATCTCGTCAAATTCCGGGATCAGAAACGGCACGAAACAGTGCGCGTAGGAATCCTTGACAACAAGGATCCGCCGCCCGGTATTCGCCCGCGTACGGATCTTCGCCAGCGCGTAATTTCCCCCGAAGAAAACATTGTACTTGCTCTTCGTATCCAGCGCCGCATAATCATAGACGCGGTACGACCGCTCTGATCCATCCTTCTCCACCGTGTAGAAGGGATCGTCCTTCGGCAGATACAGCTCGATCGAGTCCGGCCTCGTCTCGATGCCAAGCTTTGACTGCACCGTCCCCTCGAACTCCTCCGTCACCGTCTCAATGTCAAAATCCTCTTCCGACGGCACCGTGTAGCCCTGCCGTCTCGCCCATTCCTGATACACATAGAACGCCGCCAGTGTCTCCCAGTGGTGGTCAGTCCGGTAATAAATCTCCTCATCCGCATGCTTACACAGAACAGCGCCCGCATCGAACCATGTGCCCTCCGGAAGCGCCTCCTCGATCTGTGCCAGATACTTCTCCTCGTCGTATGGCGCGGCATACGCCGGAAGCTTATCCCTCAAAATATCCACCGCGTTCGGCACAACCATGAACGTCATGTGCGCCCTGCCGAACTGCTCCTCGTACTTCTGCGCAAACTGCCGCAGCACGCGGATATTCAGCGCGGCGGTATCTGAGGTGAACGTCCCTGTGTGCTTTTCGATCAGATAATCGTCGTCCGCAAAATAGACGTCCTTGCTCTCACTCTTCTGCAGCAGCCGCTCCACCGCGGTCTTCAAGCCGATCCAGTCGTCACGCAGGAAAAACTGGTCGGTCAGATACGTCTCGTAATCCGCCTCAAAATCCCCGTTCAGCAGTGTCCTCGCGCTGAGCTTCGGCATCGTCGCCAAATCACGGTTCTCCGTCTCGGAATGCCCCGTCTCCGGCTTCAAAAGTGTCGCAGCCGTAAAGCCGAAGATCAGGATACAGAATAAAACGATTGTGTTGATGGATTGTCGTCTGGTCATAAATTTTCTTCTCTATTCTTACATCTGGCTATGAAATCAATAGCTCCTGTCTGCAGGACATTCTCTTTTATCAGAATGCTGTCCTGCTCTTTCGCTAAGAGGTGCTTCCCTTCGTGTTGAGGCGTCAGTCCACACAAAATGGATTGACCTCTTTTTTATTACTGGCTCTCTTAAAACCGGAAATATAAAAACGGGTTAAACGTCGCGTCTACGAGCCATGCCACAGACAGCAGGAAGACCCCTGCATAAAATACCAGACGCAGCAGCGTCTCCATATCCTCATGCTCACGCAGCGCCGCGCAGATCCGCTCTCCCGCCCTTTTCGGAAGCTGCGTGCTCCCCAGCACGAGCAGGACAAGCAGCACCGCATTGTTGTACAGCAGATATATGGTCTCGCGGTTCAGAATCCCCTGCCCGTATCCGCCGAACAGCGCGCGCAGGAACGAGAGCCCCTGCCCGATGTCGTCATGCACGAACAGATTCCACCCAAGCATCACAAAGAAAATACAGTAAATATGCCGGAATATGCCGGGCAGCTTTTCCAGATATTTCCCGAGGAAAAATTTTTCCACGAGCAAAAGGATTCCATAATAGACGCCCCAGATCACAAAGTTCCAGTTTGCCCCGTGCCAGACGCCGGTCAGCAGCCAGACTACCAGGATATTGCGGAACCACGTCCCCAGCGAGATATGCCATCTGCGCCAGAACTCTGTGATACTCTTTGATATGTACGGATAGTTGAAATTCTCCAGAAAACGAAAACCGAACATGTGCCCCAGACCGATCGCCATATCCGAATACGCGGAAAAGTCAAAATAGATCTGAAACGTGTACGCCGCCAGCCCCAGCCACGCGGTCAGCACCGGCGTCTCGGCGCAGGTCATCGCCTGAACCGTCTCCCAGAGCGCGCCCGCGTTGTTCGCGAGCAGCACCTTCTTGCCCAGACCCAGCATGAATCGGTGTACGCCCTGCGCAAACTCCTCCGCGCTCTCGCGCCTGCCGCGGAGCTGCGCGTCGATTGTCTTGTACTGGACGATCGGCCCGGCAATCAGCTGCGGAAACATCGTCACATACGCTCCGAACGAGATCAGATTCTTCTGTACCTCTGCCTCGCCCCGGTACACGTCGATCGTGTAGGACATTGTCTGAAAGGTATAGAAGGAGATGCCGATCGGCAGCGCGATCTTCAGCAAGTCCAGACCCGCGCCGGTGATACTGTTGAACGTGCCGATCGCGAAATCCGCATACTTGAAGAACCCCAGCAGCGACAGGCTGATCACCGACGACACGATCAGCGCGGCCTTCGCCCCCTTCGGCCTGCCGCTTCGTTTCATGGCGTCCACAGCGATCCCTCCTGTGTAGGACACGAGGATCGTGAACAGCATCAGCATGATGTAGACCGGCTCGCCCCACGCGTAAAACAAGAGGCTGAACAGCAGGAGCACCAGATTGCGCGCCCTGCGCGGGACAATATAATAAACTGCCAGCACCGCCGGCAAAAACCGAAACAAAAACAACAGACTGCTGAAAACCATCTGCCTACTCTCCCTCGCCCGACACTCCGGGTTGCCTTTGTAAATTGCCAGACGGCAGACACACGCCGACCGTCTGACCTGCATCAAACGAATTCATTATATAATACCGCGAACGGATACGCAAATACATTTTTGCCACGGCCGCGGCGAGCTGCGCAAAAAACCGGCGTCAGTCCCCTGCCGCCGGTCTTCTCCCGTATCTTTTGCCTGCCGGATTTTCCGGATTCTATTCTTCCGCGCCGAATGGCGTCCGCCTAAATAAAGGTAGCCGCGACTTCAACATTGTTCTCCTCAATCGCCACATATTTCGCCCCGGCCGCAGACTTTTCGTCCGCGTCTGACCCGTTCTTTCCCTCGACGTCACCGGACGCGCTCCCGGATCCGGGCGATCCCGAATCTCCTGACGTTCCAGAGGTTCTCTTCTTATAATGGTACGTCGGCACGATCTCCGCCACAAGCTCACGCACTTTGTCGGTCTCGCGCCGGCTCTCGCGGTCGATCTTCTCGAGCATCTGCTCGAACCACTCGTCGTCCATCTGGATCGGATGGCCGATATAGATCAGCTCGTTCTCGGTCTCTGTCAGGCCTTCCTCGCACATCAGAAGCTCCTCGTACAGCTTCTCTCCAGGACGCAGGCCTGTATATTCAATCCTGATATCCACATCCGGCGTCAGGCCGGAGAGGCGTATCAAAGTTCTTGCCATGTCGTCAATTCTCACAGGCTCGCCCATATCCAGGACAAAAATCTCGCCGCCCTTCGCGTAATGGGACGCCTGCAGCACCAGAGACACCGCCTCCGGTATTGTCATAAAATAGCGGATGATGTTCTTGTCGGTCACCGTCACCGGCCCGCCCTCCGCAATCTGCTTCTTAAAGAGCGGCACCACGCTTCCGTTGCTCCCGAGCACATTGCCGAACCGCACCGCCACGAACTTCGTGTCCGCGTACTTGCGGTCCATCATCTGCACGATCATCTCGCAGATGCGCTTGGACGCCCCCATGACGTTCGTCGGATTCACGGCCTTGTCGGTGGAGATCAGGACGAACGTCCTCACTCCTGCCCTCGCCGCGGCCTGCGCCGTTTTGTAGGTGCCCATCACATTGTTCTTGATCGCCTCGTTCGGACTGTCCTCCATCAACGGCACATGCTTGTGCGCCGCCGCATGAAACACCACGTCCGGTCTGTATGTATCCATCACGGAGTTGATCCGGTTCGTGTTGCGCACGGAACCGATCAGAACCTTCATGTTCAGATTCGGGTATTTGCGTTTTAACTCCTGCTGAATCTCGTACGCGTTGTTCTCGTACATATCAAAGATGATCAGCTGTCCCGGCTCATTCGCCGCGATCTGCCGACAGAGCTCGCTTCCGATCGATCCGCCCCCGCCGGTCACCAGCACTCTGGTGCCTCGGATGAGCTTCAGCACATTGTCATTGTTGATCTGCACCTGCGCGCGCCCCAGAAGATCCGTGAGCTCAACGTCGCGCAGATTGTTCAGTTTCACTTCCCCGTTGAGCAGCTGGTAGATGCCCGGAACGATCTGCATTTTGCAGTTCGCTTCCTTACAGATATTCAGTATCGCGCGCTGCTCCTTCTCCGGCGCGCTCGGAATCGCGACCATAATCTTGTCGATACGGTATTTTCCCACGTTCTCCAGAATGGAATCCCTGCCGCCGACTACCGGGATCCCGTCAATAAAGCGGTTCCATTTATTCGGATTGTCGTCAATGATACAGCAGACTCATCCCGTGATCTCCTTCGCCCTCTGCAGCTCGCGCAGGATCATCTGTCCCGCGTTGCCCGCGCCGATCAGCATGATGCGGCCCGCGTAGGTATCGGCGTTCTCATTCTGACGCCTGTTCTTCAGAAGCAGCACAAAACGATAAGAAAACCGGATCGCGAGGATCAGGAAAAATTGAAAGAATGTCCCAAAGACATAATAAGAAATCGGCAGCCTGCCGTATTGTCTGGAATTGACCAGATGGTACATCCAGGTAACGCCCACCATCTGCATCAGAGAAGTCACCACAGTGGACATAGCTACCCGGATCAGCTCGCTGTAGCTCGCGAAGCGCCAGATGCTCTTGTAGAGTCTCAGCGCGATAAACACGAGCACACAGAACACCGAATAGATCGGCACAAAGCGCAGATACGCCGCCAGATATTCCTTCGGGATCGATTCGTATCTGCAATCGAAGCGGAACCAGAGCGCGGCAAAATATGCCATATTCACCGCCAGGACGTCATAGATCATCAGAAAAACGGTGATCGTCTGCCAGTGCTCCAGATGAAACGCTATCCTTTTCATCACGGACTTCTTTTCCTTCATGCTCTGATTTCCCCTTTCCGCGCCTTGTTATCGCGAAAACGCCGACGAACCGTTCGTCCGTCCCGCGTCGGTTCAGGCCTGTCCGGCCTGAAAAAGAGCAGAAAACAGATCCCCTGCGTGGCCAGGGGATCTCTTTCTAGCCAAGCTTAGCTAAAATTATTTCTTCTTAGCCTTTTTAACCTTAACCGTAACGGTCTTGGTCTTGAACTTCTTACCGCCTTTAACCTTATACTTGACCTGGATCTTGTAGGTGCCTTTCTTGGCGCCCTTCGGGATCTTGATCTTAAGCTTCTGGTTTTTGCCCTTACCGGTTACTGTAACCTTGATCTTCTTCGCGGTCTTCTTGTCTGCACCATTAGACAATTTAACCTTCTTGACGGCAACCGTCTTCTTCTGGATCGCCTTCGAAGTATCGAGCTTAACAGTGGTCGTAACTGCTTTCTTAGCGGAAGCCGTTACCTCCTGTGGCTTGTTGTTCGTAGCCGCTGCATTATCATCAGCCGGCTTAACAACCTGGAATGTAGCCGTCACAGTTCCAGCGTACGGAGCAATACCCTCAACTTTCGCTGTGTACGAACCAGCATCCTTAACCGGAGACGGAGTAAAGGTAACCTTGTAATCTTTGTTAGCAGTCAATGTCTGACCGTCCAAAGTAACCGTCACTGCAGGAGTAATCTCCTGACCCGTATACGTCTGGTCTTCTACCTTTACCGTTGCCTTGCTGATATCCTTTGTGGTCGGAGAACCCGCCGCAAACGACGGAATCGCCATCGTGGAAACCAGCATCACCGCGCTCAGCGCTGCCGCCAGGACTTTCTTAAAAGTTTTCATAACCGCATTCCTCCTTTCCCGGGAAATGTATGATAAATGGCGCTTTGCCACGTATGCGCCAAATATCCGAAATAAAAGAATATAAAAACAGATAATATCCGATATAGTCCCATGTCAGTCGTCGTCCGTGCCGTCCTGCTGGCCATAATAGCCGCCGTAGCCGCCGTAATAACCCTTGTAGTATCTGCCATAGCGGCCGTAATACTTGTAATATGCCCGGCTCGCCACCTCAGTCTTGTTCAGGACGATCCCCAGCAGCTTGCAGTCCGCGCGCTCCAGCTGGTTCAGAGACTGCTTGATCAGCGTCCGGGACGTCTCGCCGCTGTTGACCACAAGGATCGCCCCGTCGCACATGGAGGCGACCAGCGCGCCGTCCGCCACATCGATGAGCGGCGCGGAATCGACGATCACGTAGCGGTACTCGTCGGAGAGCTTTCCAAACAGCTCGCGCAATCTGGCGTCCTCAAGCAGCGAGGACGGATTCTCCAGGAGATTCGTGCAGGGCACCATGTCTCCGTTTTCCACATTCGTCTGATAGACGACCTCCTCGAACTCCGCCTGCCCCGACAGATAATAGTCCAGCCCCTTCAGCTCCTGATCGCTGCTGAAACTGTGGCGGCTCTTCAGAACGGATTTGCGGAGATCCGTATCCACCAGTACGGTGCGGAAGCCTGCCTCCGCAAGCATCCTCCACAGCTGCACGCTCACGAAGCTCTTGCCCTCGTTCGGCGTGCTGCTGATCACCAGAATGATCTTGGTATTCTTGCCGCAGAACTTGATATTGATACGCAGGCGGTTGAGCGCCTCTTCCACCGCGTACGGAAGCTCCGGCAGTTCAAGATTCAGCTTTTCCATAATTATTTGCCCCCCTGCGCAGTCAGTTTTTTCCTCTTCATCTGCTTCTCTCTCTGCCGTTTTCTCTTCTCATGGTTCTCATTCACCATGCCGATATCCGGAATCGACGTAAGCGGCACAATGCCGAAATACTTCTCGATATCCTCCGCGGTATGCACCGTGTCGTCCAGCATATAGCGCACGATCACGTAACCGCAGTACAGCAGCGCCCCGAGAAGCGCGCCGATCAGCGTGAAGCGGAACAGGCTCGGGCTGGACTTGCGCAGCGCAGTTCTCGCCTCCTGCGCGATGTTCGGCTCCTCGGTCCCCATTGTCTTCGGCAGGTAATCGATCGCGACTGCGACAACCGTGTTCGCGATATCACGCGAGAGCTCCGGATCCTCTGTAGTCACCGTCACATCCAGAATACGGGTGTCCGACGGATTCG
>CANQIW010000060.1 GCA_947624055.1 uncultured Lachnospiraceae bacterium | reverse complement strand
ATGCGCGCCGCGCGGTTGAAGCCGATCTTGAACACGCGCTGCAGCATACCGATCGACGCCTTGTCCTTGTCAATGATGAATTTCCCGGCGTCCGCGAAGAGCGCGTCCATGTCCTCATTGCCTCGCGCCGCGGAGACGGCCTGCTGTACCTTCGCGATCTGCTCCTCCATCTGCGCGTCGTATGACACAGCCGTATTCTCGTTCTTCAGGAAATCGACGACGTCCGCAACCTCCTCGTCCGAGACGAAGGCGCCCTGCACGCGGGCAGGTTTCTGATAGCCCTGCGGATAGAACAGCATGTCGCCTTTGCCGAGCAGCTTCTCCGCGCCGTTCATGTCGATGATCGTGCGCGAGTCCACACCCGAGGAAACTGAAAACGCGATACGGGACGGCATGTTCGCCTTGATCAGACCCGTGATGACGTTGACCGACGGACGCTGTGTCGCGATGATCAGGTGGATGCCCGCCGCACGGGCCAGCTGTGCCAGACGGCAGATGGAATCCTCCACCTCGCCCGGCGCGACCATCATCAGGTCGGCCAGCTCGTCCACGATGATAACGATCTGCGGGAGCTTCTGCGGCTTGTTTTCGTCCTCAATATCCTTCAGCGCCTCGATCTTCTGGTTGTAACCCTTCAGATCGCGTACGCCGACCTCAGCAAACTTGTCATAGCGCGACATCATCTCGGCCACGCCCCAGTTCAGCGCTCCCGCCGCCTTTTTCGGATCGGTCACGACCGGGATGAACAGATGCGGAATGCCGTTATACACGCTCAGCTCGACCACCTTCGGATCGATCATGATCAGCTTGACCTCCTCCGGAGACGCCTTGTAGAGCAGGCTGATGATGATCGTGTTGATGCACACGGATTTACCGGAGCCGGTCGCGCCCGCGATCAGCAGGTGCGGCATCTTCGCGATATCCGAGACGACCACCTTGCCGCCGATGTCCTTGCCTGTCGCAAACGCCAGTTTGGATGGGTGATTCCTAAACTCGTCCGATTCCAGAAGGTCGCGCAGGGATACCGCGCTGTTCTCGCTGTTCGGTACCTCAATACCCACGGCCGATTTCCCCGGGATCGGCGCCTCGATACGGATGTCGGCGGCCGCCAGATTGAGCTTGATATCGTCAGAAAGTCCCACGATGCGGCTTACCTTCACGCCCTGCTCCGGAAGCAACTCATAGCGCGTCACACTCGGGCCGCAGCTCACGTTCGTCACGGTTGCGTGCACGCCGAAGCTGTCCAGCGTCTGCTGGAGCTTCGCCGCCGTACTGCGGATCTCCTGTTCCTGGCTGCCGCCCTTGCCGCCCTTGCCCTTTTTCAGCAGGTCGATCGGGGGATAGATATATTCCGGGCGAACTGCCTCGGCGTTCTTGGCCATCTCCGCCTCCACAGAGGCAATGCCCTCCTCGATCTCCTTCTGGGAAGAACGTGGATTCCTCTTCGTGGGCGTGTGCTCCGCCTCCGCGGCGGATTCCTGTGGCTTCGCTTCTTCCTGATCCAAGATCTCTTCTGCCGGCTCCGCCGGTCTCGCGGCTTCCTTCACCGCCCGGCGCATATCCTCTGCCGGAGTCTTATCAGCGCGCGGGGCAGCTCCGCCCGCGTCACCTCTTCCCGGATTCTGCTCTGTCTGAATACCCTCGATATGTATTTGAGAAATATCGTGGTACAGTTCCAATCCGGAATCCTCCGCCGACGCTTTCGACCCGGCCGTGTTCTTTTCCAATTCCATGTAACTGCCTCTGTCGGAACGTCTCTCCGAACGCTTTCCCAGGCGGCTTCCGGAAGCGCCGCTCTCTGACAGACCAGCCTTCGGAACGATCTCATGAACCTCAGTCCCTACTCTGGACGGATCGCCCTGGATCTTCGTATCTGTCGTCACACCGGATACCTTGCGATGCTCGCGGCTGTTCACCGGGAACAGCGCCGGCACCTCAATCTGCGTCCTCTGCGGATGCGCCGACGCACCCTGCGAAACCGATGTGAAACCCTGAGGATCCCCCGCTCCGTTCTGCGGATACGCGGAAGCGCCCTGTTGATACACGGACATCTCCCTGACATAGTCTGTCGTCCGACCGCCGCGTCTGCCCCTGCGTTTCTTTTCGCCCGTCGGCCGAATCCCCTGCCTCTGCCATGTCTGCATACCGGGCGCCATCTGCCCCGGCGTCGTCTGTCCCTGTGCTATCTGAGGCTGTCTGTATCCTGCCCCGGGCTGTCCCTGCACCGTCTGTCCCTGTGCCATCTGAGGCTGTCCGTACCCTGCCCCGGGCTGTCCCTGCACCGTCTGTCCCTGTGCTATCTGAGGCTGTCCGAATCCTGTCCCGGGCTGTCCCGGCACAGCCGTCTGCCGCATTTGACCCTGTACGTCCGCGCCCTCTGGCCATAAACTCCTGCGGGAGATCCCATTCGTCCCTGCGCTCGCGCTCCCTGCGATACGCCTCCCTGCGGCGTGCGTTTGATTCCTTCGCGGACTGATAAACACGGCTGCCCTGATGCTTCACGCTGCGCATCAGTGATTTCTGCGTGATCAGTACAAGACAGATGATCGAGAGGATCAGAAGCACGATCCCGGTCCCCACCGCCCCGAAGGCCGGCCGAAACAAACCGCAGAACAGACCGCCGATCACACCGCCGCCGTTTTTGTAGGAGGCGCTGTGCTCATAGATCTCCACAATATCCTTGATTTCCTGATAATCCTTTGTGAAAAGCGTCGCGAAACCGCAGATGCATACAAACAGACCAAGCGAGGACAGAAATTTCACCCCCGCAACGCGGCTGCCGCGGTTTGAGATCAGAAACGCCGCCGCGATAAAAAGCAGAAATGGAAACAGATACGCGGTGATTCCGAAAACGCCGAAGCTGACGTCGGAAATCACATTCCCCACATATCCGCCTATTCCCAGATAGCTGATAAAGATCAGAATACAGACTGCCAGCACAAGCCACAGAACCGCCTCGCGCATGATCATCGGATTCTCTGATTCCCGCTCCGGCTCCTGTACCGGCACGGGAGTTACGCGTCCGGAATCGGATCGCGCTGCCTTTGCGGACGTCCCGTTCGCGGCGCCGCCCTTTTTCGACGCTGTACTCCCCTTTGCAGACGTCGTTTTCTTCTTTGCCGTATTCGCTGCCAATTTATTCTCCCCTTTGCCTATCTCAGATCAGGAAATGGCCGACAATCGCCACAATTCCCACAACAAAACAGTAATACGCGAAATATCTGAACTTCTTTTTGCGGACAATGACCAGCATCGTCTTGATACAGACATACCCCACGATACCGGCGATCACCATGCCGACCAGATAGATCGCGATCTGCGACGCCATGATCGGCTCCGCGATCGCATCCTTCACCTCAAGCACCGCCGCTCCAAGGATCGCCGGAATGGAAAGGATAAAAGAATACTTCACCGCGAACTTGCGGTCAAGGCCGCAGAACAGACAGGCCGCGATCGTAGTCCCGGAACGCGAGAGCCCCGGGAGCGTCGCCAGCCCCTGCGCGGCGCCGATCACAAGCCCGTTCCCGTAACTGACGGTCTTCGGCGTCTTGTTCCCCTCTCTCCTGAGCTCCGCCATCAACAGCAGCACGCCTGTGATCAGCAGGCAGATGCCGGGGATCAGCAGCGTCTGGGACGCGCCCTCGACAATATCCTTGCCGAGAACCCCGATGATACCGGTAGGCACGGTAGATACAAGGATCAGCACCACAAATTTGCGGTAGCTGTTGTTCACGATCTTTTTGTATTTCAGCGCCGTCTTATGTATCCTGTTCAGACAGAACGTATGCAGGTTGGAGAACATGTCGCCGACCATGAGAAAAAACTCCCTGATCATGTTCCATATGTCCTTGTGGTAAACGATGAACACGGCCGCCAGTGTGCCCAGATGGAGCATGATGTCAAACAGCATGCTCCCGTTCGTCTCAATGTGAAAAATATTCTGCAAAATAGCAAGATGTCCGGAACTGCTGACCGGAAGGAACTCCGTCACTCCCTGCACGATTCCAAGAAAAACAGATTCTAAAATTGACATACGATCCTCCGATATCCTCCATGAAATATATAACTAATTTATTATAACAGACAATTTGTTATGAGACAAGTTCTTATTCTTTTTCAATCATTTCAATCATTTCATTCGTTTTCAATCATCCCGTTCAGCTTTTTAAGCGCATCGCTGATCCCTCCGACCTCGTCGATCAGTCCTTCCTTCACGGCGTCCTCCCCGACCAGGATCGTGCCGAGATCCTTCGTCAGGATGCCGGTATCCAGCATCAGCTCTTCAAGGCGCCCGCGCGTCGCTCTGGAATGCTCTGAAATGAAACCGAGAATGCGATCCTGCATCTGTCTGAAATAGTCGTACGTCTGCGGCGCCCCGATCACGGTGCCGCTCATGCGAACCGGATGAATTACCATCGTCCCCGTCTTTACGATGAACGAATGATCCGTCGACACAGCGATCGGCACACCGATGGAATGGCTGCCGCCGAGCACCAGAGATACCGTCGGCTTGCTGAGGGAGGCGATCATCTCCGCGATCGCGAGCCCGGCCTCCACATCTCCGCCCACCGTATTGAGCAGGATCAGCAGCCCGTCGATGTCCGGGCTGTCCTCAATCGCCGCCAGTTCGTCGTCTTTGAATTCGCGGACAGACATTCATGCCCTTCGATCTCGCCGATCACACTCAAAAGATGGATCCGATGGCTGAGCGCAGCCTCCCCGGTCTCCCGGATCGCTTCGCGCTGTTCCTCCCCGGTCTCCCGGGTCTTTTCCTCCCGCTTCTGTGTATCCTCTGTCATCTGCTGCCTCCTTCTGCACTGTATGGTACGCCCACAACTGTCCGCCGCTTTGCGGCCGAACCGCAAAATCCGTCTGTGGACAGTATCTCCAAAAAGCAGAAAAGCATACCATGCCGCGTCAGAAGGCTTCGTTTCTCCGCATCCCCGACACAAAGCAGGCCGCCGCGCGCCGTCCTTTCAAAAGTCCGGTCTCACGGCAGCCCGTAAGATACCCTGCCATATCGCGCGATCCGCATCGCACCCGACAGAAAAAATCTATGCAGATCCGTTCCTGGCCGGCAACCCCGGCTCAGTGAAACAGATACTCATCCCGCAGGGCAGAAACCATCTCCACGTACTTGTCCCTGCAGGCCTCTTTCTCCCCGTTCTCGATCATGCGGATACAGGGGGAAAGGTACTCGTCCCAGATCGAACGGTAGATCTCATCCGCGTTCTCTCTTCGGGAAATGTGCTTCACCACAGACGGCGCGACGTCGTAATATTCCTGTATCATCTCCCTGCCGCCCGGAAGTGACGACAGATAATGATCCCGGTAATCGCGCAGCAGTGTCAGCTCATAGCAGTCGTCCGGCTTGCCGAAGGTCTGACAGACCGCCGTCGTGATATAGCAGAATTTCCTGTGAAAGCCCTGCTCGATCTCCTCATACGTCGCCGCGTGAATGTCCGATTTTGGGAAAGCCTCCTTCCAGGCTTCCGTCAGCTTGTCCGCGAGCGGCGCCGACGAATTTCCCCTGTACTCCAATACCATCGGAAAGACAAACGATACCATCGCCATGTTGAGATCGATCATTCTGCGATCCTTCGCGCCGCGGCGTTTACACTCGGCCATTTTTTCGACCGCGTACCCGACGAGGGCGCCGGCCATGTTCCTCAGGAGCTGTTCCTTATCGATCACGGAATTATATACGTTCTCGATCGCGTCGAATGTACATACATTCCTCTGATACAGTTCGTGGAAGCGATCCGCATACAGATTTCTCTTAAAATACTGCATCGGATCCCCGCAGCACTCCAGAAGTTTCGGCATGCCCTCGAACCCGACCAGGTAGTCGTTCATCGCTCTACTCCTCCAGGTTCGTATATACTGCCTGAACGTCGTCGTCCTCATCCAGCATGTCAAGCGTACGATTCAGCTGTCTCAGCGCGTTCTCATCGGTGAGAGCGACATAGTTCTGCGGGATCATCGTGATCTCCGCGGAGGCCATCGTAATGCCTTCGTTCTCAAGCGCCTGCCTCACCTCGCTGAAGTCGTCCGGCGCAGTGAGGATCTCAAAGCTGTCCTCCTCCTCGGAGAAGTCCTCCGCCCCGGCGTCCAGCGCCATCATCATCAAATCATCCGCATCCAGATCGCATTCCTCTCTGTCGATGATGATCTGCCCTTTCTGATCAAACATGTAGGAGACGCAGCCCTGTGTACCGATGCTGCCGCTGCCCTTCGTGAACGCGTTGCGGACATTGGACGCCGTGCGGTTCTTATTATCCGTCAGTGCCTCGACGATGATCGCGATACCGCCCGGACCGTAGCCCTCGTATGTAACGTACTCATAGTTCACGGAGCCGAGCTCTCCGGCCGCCTTCTTGATGCCGCGGTCGATCGTATCGTTCGGCATATTGTTTGCCTTCGCCTTCGCGATGATATCGCGCAGACGGCTGTTATTCGCCGGGTCGGAGCCGCCCTCCTTGACCGCTACCGCGATCTCACGGCCGATAATAGTAAAGATCTTGCCCTTTGCCGCGTCGTTTTTCTCCTTCTTATGCTTGATGTTCGCAAATTTTGAATGTCCTGACATAAGTGCATGTCACTCCTTTTCCTGTTCTTCGTATTTTTTTATTTTTACAAGACGGATCATCTTGTCTTCTACTTTCAGGATCTGGAAACGATAGCCGCCGGCGATCACCTCCGCCTGCTCCCCGTCCGCCGGGATCCGGTCAAGCCTGGAGATCAGGAATCCGTTCAGCGTATCGTAATCCTCCTCATCGTCCTCGAGATCCAGCCCGAGCTCTCCGGCTGCCTCGTCAAGCGGAGCCATGCCGTCCATCAGATATCCCCCGTCCTCTTCCCGGCGGATCAGCGGAACCTCGTTGTCGTACTCGTCCTGGATATTGCCGACGATCTCCTCCAGAATATCCTCCATCGTCACGAGCCCGGCTGTCTGTCCGTACTCATCGACCACGATCACCATCTGGAGCTTCTCGGCCTGCATGTTGCGGAACAGCACATGAATCCCCCGCGTCTCCGGAATGAAACGCACCTTGCGCAAAAGCTCCGGAATATCACGTATCTGCCAGTCGTCATACCTGTCCATCGTATGGAACTTCATCGCGTCCTTGAAATGCAGCACGCCAATGATATTGTCAATGTCATCGTCGTAAACCGGAAAACGCGAGACCGTCTGCTCCACCATAAAAGAGATCGCGTCCCGCAGGTTCGTCGTTCCGCTGATATCGATGATATTCTTGCGGCGCGTCATGATATCTTCAGCCTTCTTGTCGTCCAGCTCAAAGATGTTCTGGATCATCTCCGCTTCTTTCTCGTCCAGCACACCCTGCTCATGTCCCTCATTCACCATCGAGATGATCTCATCCTCCGTCACTTCCTGCTCCAGAGAGTGCGGATCGATCCCAAACAGCCGCGCGAACAGATTCGACACAAGTGTCAGCAAGTATGTAAACGGGAAAAGGAGCATCATCACTCTGATCGCCGCCGCATACCAGCGCAGCACAAGACGTCCGGAATGCTTCTGACCGCGCATTCCTGGAATTGAGTTCCCGATCAGATAGCACAGCACAAGCAAAAACGGCAGCGTCACATACCAGGGAAGAAACGTGTAAGCACACACCCCCAGGACACCGGCAAAAATACCGGCGGTCGTGTGCGCCAGCCAGTTCGCGGAGATCAGCCGTCCCGGCCGGTCTTTCAGCGCGAGAAGATCGTCCGGATTCCTGCCCGCCTCCTGACAGAGCGTCTGCAGTTCGGTCTCAGACGCCGCGTTCAGCGCCGAGCGAAACAAGGTTAGAATATAGTCCAGCAGCAGCAATACCGCCAGAAGAATGGTACCGGCCCATCGGCCAGTGTCACTGTCCATAAAACCTGATTACTCCTTATTATTTCGTGTGTCCCCAACTGAGCTTTCTTAGCCGGATCCCGCCTCAGCGATCCGGCCGGCAGTCGCCCTGCCGCGGACTGTGCTTAACAAAATATATCATTTTCGCCCGTATTCGTCAAGATTTGAATCAAGTCGCCGATGAATTGCCCTATGTAAGCAGCTCAAGGCTGACCTGAAGGGCTTTGTCTACCCGTTCCAGCATCTCCATGTCAAGATGGCACACCCGATCCTTCAGACGCCTCTTGTCGATCGTGCGCAGCTGTTCCAGCAATATCACGGAATCCCGCACGATCTGATAACGTCCCGACTCAATCTCAACATGCGTAGGCAGCTTCGCCTTATTCATCTTTGAAGTGATGGCCGCGCAGATCACAGTCGGGCTGTGCCGGTTCCCGACGTCATTCTGAATTATGAGCACAGGGCGCACGCCGCCCTGCTCCGAACCGACCACCGGCCTGAGATCCGCATAAAATATATCGCCTCTTCTGATATTCACAAGACTCACACTCCGATACAAAGATTTGGATTTTCCGTTTGTTACCTTAAGTATCTCCCTGTTTCTTCTGTATATTCATGTGAGTATAAAAACATTTAATCGACATACACCCGCGGCACGCGTTTTCCGATATCACAGACGAACTCGTACGGGAAACGCCCGGAAAGAGCGTCCAGCTCGTCGATCGTGATCTCCGCCTTTCCGTCGCGTCCCAGCAGCGTCACCTCGTCGAGCAGCTCCGCCTCAATATCGGATACATCCACCATAAACTGATCCATGCAGACACGGCCGAGGATCGGCGCACGCTGACCGCGGATCAGAACATATCCCTGATTGCTCAGGCTTCTCGGATAACCGTCGCCGTAACCGACCGGAATTGTCGCCACCCGCGTCGGCCGCTGCGTCACAAACGTTCCCCCGTAACTGACCGGCGTTCCCTCTCCCAAAGTCTTTATGCAGACGATATGCGATTTCAGCTCCATCGCCGGGCAGAGCGCAAACCCCCGATCCATCTCGCCGGACGGATAAATGCCGTAAATGCTGATTCCCGCGCGCACCAGATTCAGATTTGCCTCCGGCAGTTCCATGATCCCCGCACTGTTCGAGCAATGCCGCAGGAAACCGCGCGGACCGCTTGCCTCCAGACGGTCACAGAATGCCGTGAAGCGTTCGAGCTGCGCCCGCGCGCGGCTTTTGTCTGTCTCATCCGCGCGCGCGAAATGTGTGAACACGCCCTCCACCTGAATGTTCGGGCAGGCGGCGATGCGTCCGGCCTCTGCAAGCCCGTCGTCGTCATCCGCCACACCGATCCGCGACATTCCCGTATCCACCGCAATGTGCACCGGAGCCTTCCCTCCGACGTTCCGGGCAGCCTCAGAAAACTCCCTCGCCATCCCGGCCGTAAAGAGCGTCGGGCGAATCCCGCGCGCCGCCATCTCCGGATAATCCTCCGCAAAGGTGTATCCAAGGATCAGGATCGGCTTCGTGATCCCTGCCTCGCGCAGCTGCACCGCCTCGGAGACAGCCGCGACCGCAAAGCCCCAGATATAATCATAAGGCTCAACCATACGGGCGATCGGCACCGCGCCGTGCCCGTATCCGTCCGTCTTGATGACCGCGATCACGCGAACGCCTTCCCTGAGATTTTCCTTCATACGCCGAAAATTTTCCGCGATTGCTCCCATATGTATATATGCTGTAATTCTTCCGTTGCTCATCTCTTCTCCTCCAATCCGGCTTTTGCTCTTCCGATCCTGCTCTTTATCCGGCGGGCAGGCAGAACCGTTCTAACGCTCCGTCTCATCGATCTGCTTGAGCACCTCGCCGATCTGATCCGCGATGTCGCGCGCGATCATGCCGTAGGCGCTGCGCTTCTCCTGCGCCGCGTCCCCCGCGAGTCCGTGCAGATACACGCCGAGCGCCGCCGCGTCAAACGCCGGCATCTTCTGAGCCAGAAGCCCGCAGATCACGCCGGTCAGAATATCCCCGGAGCCTCCGACCGCCATGCCGTTATTGCCGGAAGTATTTATATAGACTCTGGAACCGTCTGAGACAATCGTCCTCGCGTCCTTCAGCGCGCAGATCACGCCGTATTCCCGCGCGAACTGTCTGGCCGTCTGCAGGATGTCCTCCAGGATCTCCTCCTTCGTGTTGTCGGTCAGCCGCATCATCTCCCCGATGTGCGGCGTCAGGATCACGGACGCCTCAGTCTCATACAGGAGATTCAGCTGCCGCGCCAGCAGATTCAGCCCGTCCGCGTCGATCACAAGCGGTTTCTTGTACTCTGAGAGCACTTTCGCGAGGATTTCTTCCGACAGCCGTCCCGTCCCGCAGCCGGGGCCGATCCCTGCCACATCCGACCAGGCCAGCGCCTCCTCAAGCTCCCTTGCCGGGAAGCAGCCTTCGCCATTCTGCCCTGTCCGTCCTCCATCCGTGAGGCAGCCATCGCCGGCGCTTGGAGCTCTCTCTCCTCTCAACCTGCCCTGCCCGTCCGGAATCGCATCGTCCCGGTAAGTTGTGACGATCGCCTCCGGAAGAAAGGTCTGTATGATCTCCCGGTTGCACTCCGGCGTAAACACACGCACCAGCCCGCTCCCGCTCCGGTAAGCCGCCATCGCCGACAGACAGGCCGCTCCGCTCATCCCACGGCTCCCGGCGATCAGCAGTACCTTTCCGTACGTCCCCTTGTTGGAATACGGCCTGCGCCTCGCGATCCTGGCGAGATCCTCTTCCCCGTAGGTAAAGACATTCGGAATCCCCCGCTGAAACCGGTCTGCCGTGATGCCTATATCCCGGCGCACGACCCTCCCACAGAACTCTGTCCCCGGGAACAGTACCTGTCCGAGCTTCCTATATGCGAAGGTGACAGTGAGATCTGCCTGCACCGCGAGTCCAAGTATCCTTCCCGTATCCGCGCTCACCCCGGACGGAATGTCCACCGCCACCTTGAACGCGGACTGCTGATTGATCCAGTCAATGATCTGCGCGTACCGTCCCTGTGCGTCTCTCGACATCCCGATGCCGAAAATAGCGTCTACTATAACAGTATATTCACGCTGCATAAAATTACTGCTGATTTTTATCCCGCAATTTTCACAGATCTGCCTCTGCGCCGCGGTTTCCTCCGTCACCGACTCCTCGTTTCCCACGAAAGCGACCGTCACGCGCACACCCTGCTCGTCGAGAAGCCGGGCAGCCGCGAAGCCGTCCCCGCCGTTGTTCCCGGAACCGCAGACTACAAGCACCGACCGGAGGTCACAGCCCGCACGGCAGATCTCATCG
>CANQIW010000059.1 GCA_947624055.1 uncultured Lachnospiraceae bacterium | reverse complement strand
TAATAAAAATGTGGTAATAAATTCGATTTCCGACGCAGAAAAAGTGATTTCTAACGGAAGAAATGCACAGAGTAGAGGAGAGGAGAGTAGAGAAGATAAGAGTAGAGTAAAGAAGAGTAGTAAGGCCGCTGCAAAACCGCAGCAGGCCGACACAGACCAGATGATTGCCGGGCGTCGCTTTTCTCAGGAATTGGAGGCGGTCATTCGCGAATGGGTAAACTACAAGACCGAGAAGAGGCAACCGTACAGACCGACAGGCTTTCGGAATTTCCTGTCTCAGATCGAGAACAACGTAAAGAAATATGGAGAGGCGCCGGTTGTTGATTTGATCAGATACTGTATGGCACAGAATTGGCAGGGGGTGATATTTGACAGACTGGCAGAGGGAAAACACGCCAAAGCACGGAAAGGATTTGCAAATTTTCCTCAGCGAGAATACGACATGAAAGAACTCGAACGAAAATTACTCGGGAAGGAATGATTTGAGGAGTTGGTGAATAGATGGCAAAAATTAAGCATGCCGGCGTGGTTAACGATTACGAGAAAGAGTTTTTGAAGTTGTTCGACCAGCTGACATATTCCCGGAATTCGTGGCAGGTATGGGAAGATCTGGTGACGGTGATGGCATGCGCTATATGCAACGCCGCCGATCGCAGGAAGGATCCGTTCGAAAGGAGGGAGGCGCAGTACGAGAGGGCGATCAAGAATCTTGGAGGAATGGATATCCCGGTGCAGATCTTCAGCACGGTCGTCATGGCATTGGAAGAAAATCCGAACCAGGATTTCCTCGGGAAACTCTATATGAATCTGAACCTCGGAAATCACTGGAAAGGGCAGTTTTTCACGCCGTATCACGTCTGCGAACTAATGGCGAGGACGGCGATCGACGGAGGGGCGGATGCCGAAGAGGGAATCGGGGAAAAGGGATATGTGTCGGTTGCTGACTGCTGTGTTGGCGGCGGGGCGATGCTGATAGCCGCGGCGAGTGTGTTCCGGGAAAAGAAGATAAACTATCACAATCACGTTCTCTTTGCCGGGCAGGACATTGATCGGGTGGTCGCCATGATGGCATACATACAGCTTTCATTGCTTGGGTGCCCGGGATATATCGTAGTCGGGGACGCCCTCCTGCATCCAATCATAGGACACGATCTGTTTCCGATAGAAGACGAACACCGGGAGCTCTGGTACATGCCGTTCTTTATGAGTGATGTATGGGAGATGCGCCGGCGAATACGTTTGATGCAACACCTGTTTGAAGCCACGGATAAACGGGGAACGGATACTGATAAATATGCATTTTTCTTTAATTATGACAAAAAGGAGGAACAAGCGTGAGTGAATTAAGGGACAGAGCAGTAGAAAAATTGGAGAAAGAGCTCGGCTCGATCAGCGACAAAATGAAAAAGCAGTTTGCGGAGCCCTGCATCGAGTATCTGAAAAAGCGGTGTGACGAGGAGGACTCCATCTGTGAGGATATTTTGCAGGAACATAAGACCTGGGAGAAGTGCTACAAGTACGTGTGCGACCAGGCGGCGAAGGCTCTGAACAGAACCAATGGCCCCGTGTGGCATGAAACGGTTTTCGAGTGGGTGGAAGACTATTTCCATCTGGATGACAAGGCGCTGGAAGAGAAAAGGGCAAAAGAGGATGCCGAACGCAAAAAGCGGCAGGCCGCTGCTGTGCAGAAGGCGAAGGAAAAGAAGGAAACTAAAAAGAGAAACGGCTCGGCGGGTGGTGCGAAAGCCGGCTCTGCAGATCAGCCAAAAGAGAAGCCGGTACCGAAGGAAAAACCGGAGCCGAAGAAAAAGTCGAACGAGGTCGAAGGGCAGATGGATCTCTTCTCCCTTCTGTAGGAGGTGCGTACGAATTGGATAAACGGATGTTATCAAAAATCCCGCGGGATCCGGCGACGGACGAGATGATGGAGACTTCTTGGAGGCTTAGCGGCATGAAGCACATTGTCACGGCCAAGTTGCTTGAGGACAAAAAAATACTGCAACTGACTTTCTACGAAGTCGCCAAACTTAAAGAAAGAAAGCCAGAAGCAGCTTTTAGGACATTCCTATCCGATAACGATTATATCACTCAGGATCTGAGAGTGTCAAAGACAAAATGGCTGACATCGTCATTCGTGAATATGGAAACCCTTTCCACAAGATGCAGATGGAACAAGAAAAAACGAAATTACGAATACCAGGTTAATGCATACATCAATTCTGCAGAAGACCTGCGTCTGATGGATGACTTTTTCAGCCAGTATAAAGAGGACAGCGACGAATATGCTCCGTGGTCGGCGGCAATCAGATTCCAGACGAAAGTCATGGAAAAACGCCTTGCCGATAAGCATAGCAAAGAACTGCAGGAGATTGACGCTGCGATGGCCCCGTTCACAGATGCGCCGGAAGAATTTTTTTGCTGGGTATGGGATGAGGGAATGAGCTTCAGCCGGTATGTAATCTACAAGGAACTGAAGCGGGGGCAGGCTGAGTGTGAGTGTACGCACTGCAAAAAAACCGGGGTTGTGAGCAGGAAAGAGATCCGGATGCGCAACAATGAAAAGGGCATCTGTCCATTCTGCGGAAGCAAAGTCACATTTAAGGCACGGGGCTGTATGCCAAGGCAGATATGTGACGAACGGTGGTTCATGTATGTGGATCCCATTCCGGATGGATTTGCCCTGCGGTACTTCAAAGCGAGCAGATTCATACAGAGCGGCTCGGCGCTTGAGTTCCTGCAGAGCGGCGGCAGGGTCAAAGAATGCATATATGAGTACGAAAGAACAATTTACACGTTCCCGAAAGGGAATCCGAAGTATAAGGATTACGAATGGGGGATCTACAAACAGAGAGGGAATTGCAGGTGGTGCCCGGGGCAGGGGAAAATGGATTGTATGTCCTGCATCCTATATCCGGGGAATCTGCCGCAGGCATGGGCGCACACGCCGATGAAATACTCCGCCCTTGAAATACTTGCCTCAAATTTTCCGACAGTATCGATACGGTATGAGTCGGCGATCGAGGAATACATCAAGTTTCCGAAACTCGAATGGATCTGCAAAATGGGACTTAACAACCTTGCAAAGGATATTATTTCATCGTCACATTATTACGGAGGCATGGTCGGGAAGATCAACCGCAGCGGAAAAACGATCTTCGACATCCTTGGACTTACGAAGGTCAACACGAGAATCTTGCAGGAGATCGATGGCGACAACTACGTTCTGAGGCTTTTGCGCGTGTCGCAGAGGATTGGCCTCCAATTCAAGCCAGAGCAGCTGAAGGAATACTATGAGACTTTCGGGTGCAACACAGATCTTTTGCGGCAGGCGAACAGAAAGGTATCCCTGCACAAACTGGTGAAGTACATAACAAAAGAGAGCGAAAACTATCCGATGGGCGACGAAGGCTGTTGCCGGCAGTATTCCTATATGCGGTATAAGGAGCGGGAGGATCCCCGGATCATGAGAAAAAGGAATACAGCAAAGGACTGGTTGGAATATCTGGACTGGTGCAAGAAGCTGCACTATGACCTTGATAACATGTTCATCTACATGCCGACCAATTTCAAAAAGGTTCACGACAGGACGTATAAGGAGTTCCAGGAAGCCAGGGATCGCATCGCAGCGGAAGAACGCAAGCTACGGGAGCGGGAAGCAGCGAAGAGAATGATGCAGGCTGAGAAAGAGATGGAAGATATTTTCAAGAAAAACAAGGACGTTGACGCTTTCTCAATCAGCGGAAAAGGACTCATGCTTGTCGTACCGAAGACTGCGGATGACATCAAGGCAGAGGGGGCGGCCCTCCATCATTGCGTCGCGACGTATGTGGATAAAGTAGCAAAGGGCGAAACGATGATATTGTTCATCAGAAAATCGGGAGCGCCGGACGAGCCTTATTACACGATGGAGTGGAAGGATAACAGTATTGTTCAGTGCCGTGGGCTCAGAAACTGTGATATGACGCCGGAGGTAAAGGCATTCACGAAAGTATTTGAGAAAAAAATGGTGGATGCCGCAAATAAGCAGAAAAGGAGTGTATGAGCATGGCAGAGGAAAGATGCAGGATTAAAAATTTGCTTTTCAAGCTGAATGATGAAGACAGAAATACATTGTGCTGCCTGCTCGTGAAGGCCGGATATGCGGCGAAGATCGGGAAGGAACGCCCCGGAGGAAGAGGGCAGACGTAATACTATATGGAATACTGGAGGGAAGACGATGATTAAAAGGATTGCCAGGAAACCGATTGTTGAAAAGAGAGTGTTTTTGAAATTTGGATTTGTCATTGTGAAGAGCCAGGTTTGTTTGTGTCCGAAATGTTATCACACCGTCAATGCCGGGCCAAATTATCAGCCAGATCACTGCGATAAATGCGGACAGAGGCTTAAATTTGACGATATCGAATGGGAGAAAGACGAAGAACTTGGATTTGCGGTAAGGAGGCGCCCAAATGAACAGATCGAAGATAGAGTGGTGTGATCATACGTGGAACCCGATCACAGGCTGCCGGCACGGCTGTAAATATTGCTATGCCAGAACAATGACAAAGCGGTTTGCAGGGGATGTGAGGCTGAACCTTATGGCAAAAGGGGACTACTCCACGGCGGAGGCGCCGGACGGGAGCAGGCCGGTTTATATTCTTGATAAACCGATGCTGAATGAGACAGGGCATCCGTTGGTATATCCTTTCTGCTTTGAACCGACGCTGCACAGGTACAGGATGAACGTCCTCGACAAACTGAAGATGGGAAACAACATCTTCGTCGGTGCCTTGGCAGATGTGTTCGGATCCTGGGTGCCGGACGAGTGGATCAGGGACGTTCTGGACGTGTGCCGGAGAAAGCAACAGCACAATTTCCTTTTCCTCACCAAAAACCCGGCCCGGTATTTGCAGTATGGAGTTCCGGGGGATACGAACATGTGGTATGGGACTACAATCACCAAAGCGGAGGATATGCACAGAGCCGTGTCGCTGTTGATGGAGGCACATACATTTGTGAGCATCGAGCCGATTCATGAGAGATTCAGCGATGGAGATCTTAAAACGATATGCAGTGTTGCTGACTGGATCATTGTAGGTGCGGAAACAGGTCAGCGCGCCGGAAAGATCGTCCCGGAATTTGAGTGGATCAAAGACATTGTTCTGGCGGCCGACACGGCAGGCAAGCCGGTTTTCATGAAGGACAGCCTGATCAAGATCGTAGGAGAGGAGAATATGCGGCGCGATTATCCCGCACAGCTGAAGAAAAAAAGTATCAGCAAGAAGATGCAGAATAAGCTGTTTGGGGAATGCTGCTCATGTAAAGGCAGAATCCGGAAAAAGGATATGGTCACGCTGCTCGCGAGGCTTGGGAGAGGACAGCAACCGAAGCAGTACGGGTTTATGTGCAGGACATGCTTCGCGAGTTTCTGCAAAGAAAAGGGAATAGACCTTCCGGATGGTATTTCAGAACATGTGGACGGTGCCCGGCACGGAACGGAAGAGGGCGGAGCAGATGGCACAGAACCCATGTTATAGGAACGGAGAAGGATATATTGATACGACCGCCGGCGTTGCAATTCGCAACATGGTGCGCGACGGCAGAAAAGGAGGGCATTGAGAAAATATGGCAAAGAGAAATTGCAGAAGGACACAGGACGAGGCGAGGATCCACGAAAAAGCGGTCAAAATGCGGAAAATGACAGACGAGCAGTTGGTTCATTACGTGGAGGATCGTGTTGAGAAAGCCAGAAGCGAAGGGTTCAACCACGGGAAAAAGACTGCGGCGCCGCCGGTCATCAACCTTACGGAGATCATGGATGAGCTGGTCGACGTGAAAGGCATCGGGGCTGTAAAGATGAAGCAGATCAGGATCATTCTTGAGAACAGATTGGGAGGATATGCGGAATGAAGATAAAGAAAGCAGAGCTTGTTCAAAAGATCAATAAAATCAAGGGCATCGTGCCGAAAGTGACTGTAATGCCTGTCTTACAAAGCATTTTGGTGAAGGACGGTTATTTAATCGCAAGCAACCTGGAAACCACGGTAAAGGCGAAGTTAGAAGGTGCTGAGGGCGAATTGTTCCTGCTCCCGCAGAAAGCCTTTGACCTTATCAATAATCTCCCGGCGGGAGAGATTGAGATAACGGCAAACGGGAAAGAGGGAATCACGATCCAGACAGGGAGCATCAGAAATACATATCTGACGATGGATCCGGAACAGTTTCCCGAAACCGGAGTGACATACGAGGGAGAAGGGGAATTTGAACTCGAGAGCGAAGATCTCTTGAACGCCATGAGGCATGTCGCATGGGCGATCGCAAACGAAAAGAAAGCCTCCATGATGTCGTCGCTCTGCTTGCAGGCTCATGATGGCAAGCTGAATTTTGTGGCTCTTGACGGGCATGTGATTGCGTGGGACGCGCTCGATTATCCGGGAGAATTTGAACTCCTGATTCCCAAAAATGCGGTGGACAAGATCTTGACCGTAGGATTGGAGGGAAAGGTGTCCATACGTCACAGCAAAACGGGCGCCGTGTTCGCCACGGACATGTTTGAGGTATACACCAGACTGGTGGAAGGGAATTTCTACAAATACGATAAGCTGTTCGGCGCGGCGCCGATCAGCACGACTATCAACAGGACGGAACTTCTGGACGCCATGGTGCGGGCGAAACTTTGTACCGAGGAAAGGATACCGAGCCGGTTTGAGTTTTCCGGGATCTCTCTCGATATCAGTTTGAGAGACAGCTCCGTTGATTATCACGAAACACTCGCCATCGAGACGGAGCTCTCCGAGACTGTTGTGATTGGTTTCGACGCGAGGCTGGTCATTGAGGCGCTGAAGGCATTCAGCTGTCAGACGGTGAATCTCAGAATGAAAGATGGGAAGAATCCTGCGATGATCGACGCAGATGACGGCAGTTTGAAAACCCTGGTCCTTCCGGTAAGCTTGATGGGGTGATGATATGAATAGCTGTCCTATTTGCAAGCGGAAATATTCTGAACCTCCGGCGTTAAGCCGGAGGGATAACAAAACCAATATATGCTCTGTATGTGCCACAAAAGAGGCATTGGGGGCAGCCGGAATTGATTATCGGAAAGGCACAGGGAGCGAGATCGTGGAGGCGATTAAGCAACAGACCAGATGCGCCACCCCGCAGGAAAGAACCAGGGCGGCGGTCATGCGGACCGGGAACAAATGGGCGATAGAAAATTTTAACGCCACGCATTAGCCGTGGAAAATGCAGGAGGCATAGGGGGAAATGAGCAGATCTGAGACAACGGAATTTCTAAAGAATGTGCTCCGCAATACGAGGTTGACCGAAAAGGGATACTACGCCAGTGAGGTCACGATCAATGCGCTGACAAAGGATAAGAAGCGTGTGGATTACGTTCAGTTCGTTCCTCCGGGCGCGGTATTTCTGAGCGACATCGAAAAAGGCATATTCATCTGCTATGAGATCAAGAGCTGTACTCGGGATGTTTACAGCGGCAGCGGATTGAATTTCTATGGCGAGAAGAATTTTATCGTTACGACGATGGAGACATACAAAAAACTGCAACCGGACATCCGGAGTGGGAAACTGAATGCCCACATACGCGAGGTGAACCCTGACAGCTCCCTTTACTACGGAATCATGGTTGCGGTTCCGAAGGGCAGGAACGTATATGAAGAATACGAGCAGCCGACGAGACCAGGAGTCGCCGATGATTGGACCATGAAGACAGTTCTTGAGTGCGATCCAGGCGGTCGTCGTAAGAGATCTTTGGCGGAGATGTTGTTTTGTATGCTGAGAAGTGGAAAGTGAGGTGTAGAGTGAAATGATTTTGAGAATATCGGTTCACGAATGCTTCTGCGAAGGAGATAGCCTGGGACGACAAGATCGGAGGAATGGACATGCCGGCAAGAATTGATATATCTGGTAAAGTTTTCGGGAGATTGACAGTGCGGAAAGATGCAGGACGTGATAGATTCGGACAGGTATTATGGGAATGCGAATGCGTATGCGGAAAGAAAGTGATTGCGAGAGGGGGAGATCTTAGATCTGGGAACACAAAATCATGTGGATGTTGGGACATCGAAAGGGCCGCCGCGACGATTAGAAAGCAGACCATAAATCACAGCAATCCGGCATCAATTAAGACAAAAAAGCTTTCTGCCGCAAACACCAGTGGAGTAAGGGGCGTTTGCCCTACGAAGCGAGGGACATGGAGAGCCTATATCGGGCACAAGGGTCAGCACATTTTCTTGGGCGAATATTCGAGATTCGATGATGCTGTAAAAGCGCGAAAGCGTGGAGAGGAAAAATATTTTACTCCTGTTCTGGAAGAATTGAAAGCAAACAAAAATTGATTAAAGCATTGATAGGAGGCGATTCCATAATGAATAAAAAATGGAGAGAATGGGCGAAAGATATTTTTAGCCATTTTGAGCAGGATTTCGATGCAACTCTGGTATTCGAGGATAATGATTTTTTTATCATGGACTGGAGGGATAAGAACGGATCCGGAAACCTTGCGACAAGATACATCGTGGACAAGAAGAAAGGCGATCTGATAATCAAAGGGGATGCCGGATGCTGCATAGCAAGTTGGTATAATCCAGTATCTGTCGAGAATCTTGTGCATTACATCAATGACACGGGATATTTTATCGGGAAAATACAGTGTTCATCCAATAAATACACCTATGAGGATGAAGACGTTGAAGCAGATCTGGAAGATGAAAAACAGGATTATCTCAAAATGCTGCGGGACTGCGACATGGATTTCGTGACGGAGGAAGAACTGATAGAGGATTTCGAGCGGATGAAGGATATACTTTCTGATTTCCAGCTGAGCGAAAACTGCGCCTACCCGGAAGAACTTACGGATCTTATGAGCAAATATAATCCGGATTGGTGGGAAGGACCATTTTCAAGTTTAGGTCGCAGGATAGATAAAAGGCTTTATCTCTGGACTTATGGGTATCAAGAGGGCGTGGAGAGGCTTCGGGGGAAAGAATTTGTAAGAAAAGATATATAGGAGGATTTGGTAGATATTTTTAAAACTGATTATGTGGCAGAAATATTCGCAAGGTTCACCGCGCAGGAAGCCGCCGCGAAGATTGCGGAGTGGGAGGAAAAAGAGATACACGTCAATGATGAGGTGTGTTTTGAAGGAAATATCGGTGTAGTTTACGATATCAAGGGCGGAAAGATGTGCGAGATAATGGGTAGAAATGCAGATCTATATGTGCGCAGGAAGGAAGATCTCACCAAAACCGGACGCACAATCGATATATCTGGGCTGTTGGCGAAGATTGGAGGGGCGGGATGATGCAAAGAAAACGATTAAAGCCGTGCAAGACTTGCGGAACAAAGCCTGTGCTGGAGCACTGGGCTAGCGGCGGACCGATGTATGCAGTCAGGTGTAATAATCCGGATAGACCGGATTCCTGTGATGAAGCGTTTTATTTTTCAAAATGCCGAAATCCAGATGAGGCAATAAGAAAATGGAATGAGTATCAAGAAAATGGAGGGACGCAGTCATGACACGCTCAGAGATATTGCAGATTTCGAAGCCCATCCTTTTCAACGCTGAGATGGTTCGGGCGATTCTAGATGGACGGAAGACGGTGACGCGGCGGGTGATAAAGGATAAAGATATCATAAATCGGTTTGACATTGATACCGATGGAAGCGTGATTGCTTATACAGATCCTTTGACTGGCGATCATTGTCCGCCATTTTATCCGTGTAGATATAAGCCAGGTGATTACCTGTATGTGAGGGAGACATTCTTTAAGGCCAAAGATACGTATTATTACAAAGCAGACGACAAGCATCTTGCTTTAAATAGTTTGCTTGGTGGAAAAGAATTTTTTAAATGGCATCCATTCATCCACATGCCAAAAGAAGCCGCCAGAATCTTCCTGCGGGTGACAGATGTGAGGGTAGAGAGGCTAAAGGATATGACCGCTGATTCTGCCATGAGTGAAGGCTTTACGGACTGGAACGACGTGGTGCGTGTGTGGGACAGCACCATCCCACCAAAAGACCGCGACAAGTATTGTTGGGCGGCGAATCCGTGGGTATGGGTGATTGGGTTTGAGAAGGTGACACCAGGAGCCGTGGTGGCGGCGCTTAGTACATACAGAAAGAAGATGATGGAGGTGAAAATCGGTGACGCCAATACAGAATGATTACAAGTGGCTCAAGGATTTTAGGGAATATGTGGACAAGTATGCCAAGCAGAACGGCATCACGCCGGAGGAAGCGCTGGAGCATGAGGTTGTGCGGCAGGCCTGGCGGTATTATACGGAGCTGTGATGGAGGCTTGAAATATCAAGATTAAACTTGAATTAATTCGAATTAGACTTGAATTAAATTAAATAATCAAGAAAGGAGCCAGCCTCCGGCCGGGGTAACGCATATGCGGGCTTCTTTGATGAAATGAAAGCAATCATAAAATATCCGGGCAGTAAATGGTCGATTGCAAAGTGGATTATTTCATTTTTCCCAGAACATCACAGCTACCTGGAGCCGTTTTTCGGGAGCGGGGCGGTACTGTTTAATAAGCCATGCAGCCATATTGAGACGGTGAACGATTTGGACGGGAACGTGGTCAACCTGTTCTGGTGGATCAAGCACGATCCGGAAAGACTGGCTCATGAGATCTACTGGACACCGTATGCCCGGCAGGTTTACAAAGATGCATTCGCTGCGGTACCGGAGGATCCGTTTGAAAAAGCCGTGAATTTTTACATCCGGCTCAATATGGGGCATGGTTTCCGGACGAACGGTGAGGTGGTTGGGTGGAAGAATGACGTGCAGGGTCGTGAGCGGGCATATGCTTCGCAGGACTGGGTACATCTTCCGGACAAGATCATGCAGGCGGCAGAACGGCTGCGTGGCGTTCAGATTGAGAATATGCCGGCAGTGGATCTGATGCGGCGGTTTAATCATCCAAATGTTCTGATCTATCTTGACCCGCCATATATGCCCGGTACCAGACATGGGAAACAGTATCGGTATGAGATGTTCACAAGAGAAAGCCATGTGGAATTGTTGGAAGCCACCAAAGCACATAAGGGCCCGGTGCTGATCAGTGGCTATGAAACAGACTTGTACAACGATATGTTGCAGGGTTGGCATAAAGAGACAACAGCCTGTTATTCGCAGGTGTGCAGCAGGAAGCAGGAAGTGCTCTGGATGAATTTTGA
>CANQIW010000058.1 GCA_947624055.1 uncultured Lachnospiraceae bacterium | reverse complement strand
GGGCGACCTGGCGAAGCTTGGCTACGACGTGACGATCTTCGAGGCGCTGCATGAGCCGGGCGGAGTGCTGGTCTACGGCATTCCGGAGTTCCGTCTTCCGAAGCTCGACGTGGTGGCGAAGGAAGTCGAGAACGTCAAGTCTCTCGGCGTGAAGATTGAGACGAATGTTATCATCGGCAAGTCGGTCACGATCGACGAGCTGATGGAGGAGGAAGGCTTCGAGGCCGTGTTTATCGGCTCCGGCGCCGGACTTCCGATGTTTATGGGCATCCCGGGCGAGACCGCGAAGGGCGTGTTCTCCGCGAACGAGTACCTGACGAGAAACAACCTGATGAAGGCGTTCCGCGACGATTACGACACGCCGATCGTACACGGCAAGAAGGTGGCGGTCGTCGGCGGCGGCAACGTCGCGATGGACGCGGCCAGGACGGCGCTTCGCCTTGGCGCTGAGGTACATATCATTTACCGCCGCAGCGAGGCAGAGCTTCCGGCGCGTGCGGAGGAAGTGCATCACGCGAAGGAGGAGGGCATCATCTTTGACCTCCTGACGAACCCGACCGAGATTCTGACCGACGAGAACGACAATGTGTGCGGCATCCGCTGCATCCGCATGGAGCTCGGCGAGCCGGATGCTTCCGGCAGAAGGCGTCCGGTGGAGATTCCGGGCTCTGAGTTCGACATCGAGGTGGACACGGTGATCATGTCGCTCGGCACCTCGCCGAACCCGCTGATCTCCTCCACGACGATTGGTCTGGACGTGAACCGCAAGAAGTGCATCATCGCCGACGAGGAGACGGGCAAGACCTCCAAAGACGGCGTGTACGCGGGCGGAGACGCCGTGACAGGAGCGGCTACAGTCATCCTCGCGATGGGCGCGGGCAAGGCTGCGGCGAAGGGAATCCATGAGTTCCTGAGCGCGAAGAACTGAATTTTTGATCTGTTCGATACTGCCGCGAATCAAGACGATGGTTCGCGGCAGTTTTTCGATGAAATCTTATCGCTGAACCGAGGTTTTTATGGAAGAGAGACAGAGAATTTACTATTGGGACAATCTGAAGGGAGTTCTGATCCTCCTGGTGATCCTGGGGCATTATGTTGAGAAGGGATTTCCGCACGACTCGGTCTGGACGGCGATCTACAGCTTCCATATGCCCGCGTTCATTTTCATAAACGGATATTTTCTGGGAAGGTCGGGCAAAAACCCGATTGACCGTATTCCCAGGGTTCTGGGGCTGTATGTGCTGATGGAGCTGCTCAATACGGCCTTGTCTCTGCTTCGCGGCGAGGGCTTTTCCCTCTCCTTCGGGAATCCGGGATACGGGTGCTGGTACCTGCTTTTTCTGACTTACGCGTATCTTACGGCGTACTTTATAAAAGGGAAAAAGGGAAACTGTGTCCTGGCTGCCGCAGTGCTGCTTTCCCTTGTAGCCGGACTGGATGACACAATCACGGACAAATTCCGTCTGGGGCAATGTATTTACTATATGCCGTATATGATCGCCGGATATTTCTGGAGGGTCGATGAGATCACGAGCCTGGCGAAGCGTCGAAGAGCGCTCTGTGTTTGCGGATTTGTGATAATACAGGCATGTCTGCTGCTGGCCGGAGGCCTGTTCAACCGCAAGATCTTTCAGGGGATCCAGAGTTATGGGAAGCTTTCCCTGACACCGGTCGCCGGGATGCTGGAGCGCTGCGGCACTTACCTGATCTCCGGCCTGCTGGTCGTCTGCATCCTTGGACTGATCCCTTCCGGGAAATGTCTGCTCTCCGAGCTCGGACGGCATACGCTGGTCATCTATCTGGTACACACCTTCCTGCTGCAGAATTTTACATCGCAGGTGTATCGCGCGGCCGGGGAAAACGCAGTTGCCGCGTTGATGCTTATGACGCTTTTCATTGCAGCTGTGTGCGCCGTGATCCTGGCCGCGCAGAAGTTTTTGCGCCGGAAGAGTTGATGTTCTACCGAACCTGTGCCCCGCATACATTGAAGTAGTATAGATGTGAAGTGGTGTATGCAGGGGGTCCGGCCATGGAAAAATTTGACTTGTACAAGGATATTCAGATGAGGACAGGCGGCGAGATATATGTTGGCGTCGTAGGCCCTGTGCGAACAGGGAAATCCACGTTTGTGAGAAAATTTGTAGAGCAGCTGGTTCTGCCGGAGCTGGAGGAGCAGGAGCGCGCGAGGGCGCAGGACGAGATGCCGGCGAGCGCGTCGGGCAGAACGGTTACGACGGTTGAGCCGAAATTCATTCCCCGGGAGGCGGCCCGGATCGAGCTGGAAGACGGCACGAAGATGCGGGTGCGCCTGGTGGACTGCGTCGGATTTCTGGTGCCGGGTACGGAGGGAACGGAGGAGAACGGTGTTCCACGCATGGTGAAAACCCCGTGGCAGGAACAGCAGGTGACTTTTTCTGAGGCTGCCGGGATGGGGACCGTAAAGGTTATCTCGGATCATGCGACGGTGGGGATTGTGCTGACGACAGACGGAAGCTTCGGGGATATCCCGAGGGAAAATTTTCTGGAGGCGGAAAAGGAAGCCATTACCCGCCTTCAGCAGATCGGAAAGCCGTTTCTTGTCATCGTCAATTCCGCCAGGCCATACGGGGAAGAAGCCGGGACCGTCAAACGTTCTATTGAGAGCGCCTACGGCGTGAACTGCATGGTTTTGAACTGTGAGCAGATCGGGGTAAACGAGATCCACCATGTATTTGAGCAGTTTTTATATGAATTTCCGCTCACGCGTATTGTCTTTCAGATTCCGGGATGGACGGAGACCCTGGAAAATACGCATTGGCTGAAACAGGATCTCTTCGGCGCCGTCCGGAAGTCCATGCAGGATCTGCACACGATACGCGACGTCTTCAGGGAAGGCTTCGGACTGGAGAGCAAATACATAAAAAAGGTGAAGGTTGAACATGTGGATCTGTCGAGCGGCAACGCGGAGGTTTCGGTTGTCATGCAGGATCCGCTGTACTATGAGATTCTCAGCGAGATGACGGGCGCTGATATTCACAGCGAATATCAGCTTGTCTCGATCGTACGTGAGATGGCGAAGCTGAAGCGGGAATATGAGTCGGTGGCGACAGCGATGTCGGAGGTGCGCCAGACCGGATATGGGATCATCACGCCGCAGCGAGGGGAGATCCGTCTGGAGGAGCCCGTGGTCATTCGGCAGGGAAACAAATACGGAGTAAAGATCCGCGCGTCCTCGCCGTCCGTGCATCTGATCCGCGCGGAGATAGAGACCGAGATCGCCCCCATTGTGGGGAGTGAGAGCCAGGCGCAGGATCTGATCGCATATATGAAGGAGAATGAAGAGGCTGAGGAAGGTGTGTGGAATACGCTGATCTTCGGCAAATCGATCGGTCAGATGGTGGAGGAGGGGATACGCGCAAAGCTTGCTGCGATCAGCGATGAGAGCCAGCAAAAGCTTCAGGACACGATGCGGCGTATCGTCAATGAGTCCAGAGGAAGACTTGTCTTTGTCATCATCTGAGCTGTTCTGACAAACAGAGCAACAGATTTTTCCGCCAACGGAAGAATTTGTTGCTTTTTGCGTTCAAATTTGTTTGACAAATGTTAAAATGTGCCATATAATATGAATTAAATATTACAAAAATGTTATGTTTGTGTTAGGGCGCGAAGGGGATAAAGTATGTATCTACGGAACAAAAACAAAAGAAGAATTTTGCTCGCGTGCATGCTGTTTCTCATGCTGTCTCTGCGCGCGGCGCAGGCGCACGCATCCTGGGAGAAAAACGGGGACGGCTCATATTCCTACCGACAGGCAGACGGTACGATCGCCCTTGGAAAATGGATCAACAGAAAATTTTATGTAAATTCGAATGGGGTTCGGCTGACAGGAAAGCAGAAAATTGGCGCGGACTGGTATTATTTTTCACCCGAAAACGGAAAGCTTCAGAAGAACAGGTGGATCAGGGAAGACACATTTCGCTGCTATGCGGGGAAGGACGGCGTGCTCTGCGCGAACGGCATTTATACGATAGGAAAGCAGAAGTATCTGTTCGATGAAAACGCGGTCATGCAGACCGGGATCTGTTCCTTCAGGAAAAAAACCTATTATCTGCGGCCGGAAAACGGGCGGATGCTGAGAAGCAAATGGGTGTATCTTGACGGCCACTTTTACTATTTTGACAAAAACGGCGTTATGGCAAGGAACACCTGGATGTCAGGGTATAAGTATTACCTGGACGCGGACGGACAGCGTGTTTCCGACAGCTGGAAGGGTTCACGGTACCTTGGCAGCGACGGGGTCTCATATGTGGGATTCAAAAAGATTGGCGATACATATTATTACTTTGATTCGAAAACACGCAAGAAGGTTACCAATAAGCTGATCACGATCAAGAGCAAGCGCTGGTACTTTGACGATGAGGGGAAGGGCGCCGAAAATGTTGTGCCGGCGCCGGGCAGCGGCGTGAGCGTGCAGGAGCAGTACTATTCGCACCCGGCCGTGGACGATGAGACGCTTCTGTCGTATATCATTTACTGCGAGGCCGGCAACCAGCCGTACGCGGGGAAGCTGGCGATCGGATACGTCATTATGAACCGCGTTTACAGCCAGACGTTTGCCGCGTCGACGGTGCGGGAGGTCATCTATCAGAAAGGGCAGTTCAGTCCTGTATGGAATTCGGCGTTTGACAGGGTATACAGCGATCCGTCTGTTGTGAATGAAGAGAGCAGGGCCGCGGCAAAGGCGGTGATGAAGAAACGCGCGCGCATCGCGGCGGGCAAGACGGTCAAGCTGAAGTTAAATGGGACGAAGATCAGTTTCCCATACATATACTTTCTGAGCTCGGGAGGTTACCGGAGCGAGGGGCTTTCGGTTCCATATGTCCAGATTGGAGGACATGTGTTCTTTGACGTGTGGAAATAACGGGTCTGCATGGCCTGAACAGAGCTTGCACAGAGCTTGCGGAAAGAGGATAGAATCGAACATATGGTTGATTTTATCCTTTTTTTATGTTAGAATGCATAAAGCGGATGCAGAGGGTGAGCGTATGAAGAGAGCAGATGTGGTTTTGGGGCTGATCGTGCTGGCGGCCTGCGCGGTATGGCTTGGCGCCAGAGCGCTGCTGCGGCAGAATGGCGCGTATGTCGTGATCAGACAAAACGGAGAGCTGTTCGGGAGCTACGAGCTGAATGAAGACCGGGAGATCGATATCGGATCAGGGAACCACCTTTCGATCCGTGACGGCTGCGCGCGAATGACAGCCGCGGATTGTCCGGATCGCATCTGCATGGATCAGGGGAAGATTTCTGTCCGGGGCGCTGTGATCACCTGTCTTCCGAATCGTGTTACCGTACAGATCACCGGGGCAGGCGCGGCGGACGACAAAGGCTTGGACGCCATTGTATATTAGGCCGTCGATCCGACCGGGGTGAAGGCCGGGACGGATGGACGGGGCGGAGGGAGATTATGATTGCCTATCTGAGAGGTGTTGTGGCTGCAGTCACACAGACACAGGTGGTTCTGGAGGTGAACGGCGTGGGCTTTCGGGCTTTTGTGAGCTCGCGCGATGCTTCACGGATGCCGGCACGCGGAGAGGAAGCCGTTCTGCATACTTATCTGAGTGTCCGTGAGGACGCGATGCAGCTGTTTGGCTTTCTGGACGAGGATGATCTGGAGATGTACCGTCTTCTGCAGACGGTGAGCGGAGTCGGTCCCAAGGCGGGACTGGGGATCCTGTCGGCTCTTACGGCGGACGAGCTTCGCTTCGCTGTGCTCTCGGACGATGTAAAAACCATATCCAAAGCTCCCGGGATCGGCGGAAAGACAGCGAAGAAGCTGATCCTCGAGCTGAAGGACAAGCTGAGTCTTGAGGATGCTTTTGAAAAGAAACTGGCGCACAGTGAAGAGCCTGCAGGCGCGGCGGACGATGCGAAGTCCGAGGCTGTGCAGGCGCTTGTGGCGCTCGGGTATTCGGGCAGCGACGCTCTGAAGGCGGTGCGCGGCGTCGGAGCCTCCGAAGACATGGATACAGAGACGATACTGAAGCTCGCGCTTCGGGAGATCTCTTCTCTGTAGCCGCGGCGAAGTCCGGGTGCCGGGAGATACGGATCCGCGGATTGCCCGCGGCTGACAGACAGCGGCGTGCTGCAGGAGAAAGCAGGAAGGACCGGAGGGCGCGGCGGATGTGAACGCCGTGCCTGCGGAGAGAATATATGGCGAAGAGAATCATAACGACAGACACAACGGAAGAGGATATCCGCCTGGATCCGGGGCTTCGCCCCAGACTCCTGAGCGAGTATATCGGTCAGGAGAAGGCGAAAGACACGCTGCGCATTTTTATCGACGCGGCAAAGCAGAGGCAGGACGCTCTGGATCATGTGCTTTTCTACGGACCTCCGGGGCTCGGCAAGACGACGCTCGCGTGCATTATCGCCAATGAGATGGATGTGAATATCAAGATCACCTCCGGACCGGCGATCGAAAAGCCCGGGGAGATGGCGGCGATCCTGAATAATCTGCAGGAGGGCGATGTCCTGTTTATCGATGAGATCCATCGGCTCAACCGGCAGGTGGAGGAGGTTCTGTATCCGGCGATGGAGGATTTCGCGATCGATATCATGATCGGCAAGGGCGCGGCCGCGCGTTCGATCCGGCTTGCCCTTCCGCGTTTTACGCTGATCGGGGCGACAACGAGAGCCGGTATGCTCTCGGCGCCGCTGCGCGACCGTTTCGGCGTGGTGAACCATTTGGAATATTATTCCGAGAAGGAGCTTCAGACGATCGTGCTGCGTTCGGCCAGGGTGCTGGAGGTGGAGATCGACAATCGCGGCGCGCTGGAGATCGCGCGTCGTTCCCGCGGGACGCCGCGTCTGGCGAATCGGATGCTGAAGAGGGTGCGCGATTACGCGCAGGTGCGTTACGACGGACGGATATCTTCTGCCGTCGCTTCTGAGGCGCTGGATCTCCTGGAGGTGGATCGCTTCGGGCTGGATCACATTGACCGGGCGATCCTTGAGCTGATGATCGACAAGTTCGGCGGAGGGCCGGTCGGCCTTGACACGCTCTCTGCAGCGATCGGAGAGGATTCCGGCACGATCGAGGACGTCTATGAGCCCTATCTTCTGAAGAACGGCTTCCTGAACCGCACGCCGAAGGGGCGCGTGGTGACGGATCACGCGTATGAGCACCTGGGAAGGAGCCGCGGCGATTAAGAAACAGTTGTTTTTTTCTGAAATTCGCTTATAATGGTCTTAAGACCAATGAAAGGAAGGCTAACCATGTCATCCAAGACCAGGACACAAGTGATAATCGCCGGGAAGATCTATACGCTCAGCGGCTATGAGAGTGAGGAATATCTGCAGCGTGTCGCCACGTATCTGAACGGCCGGATCTCAGAGTGCAGAAATCTCGAAGGCTATCAGAGGATGTCTCCGGAGCTCAGGGGGATCCTGCTCGATCTGAATGTTGCCGACGACTATTTCAAGATGAAGAAGAGAGTAGAGGAGCTGGAGCAGGAGCTTTCTCAGAAGGATAAGGAGATTTACGATCTCAGGCATGAGCTGATCACAGCACAGATCAGGCTGGAGAATGCCGGGAAGGATGCCGCGGCGCTGGAGGAGAAGAACGCGCGGCTCCAGAAGGAAAATATTCAGATGGAGACAAAGCTTCAGAACCGGAAACAGTGAACAGACGGCTGCAGCGATTCGCATGTACTTTCCAGGGACAGGGAAGTTGTGAGGATGTCTGCAGCCTGTTTTTCGCAGACAGCAGATACTGCGGACGCGGGAGCCGTATATCCCGCCAGGGAGCGCGGGCTGCCGCGCGGAGATGTCAGAGCAAAAGGGAGGTACTATGTGGGAGCTGCTTGCGCCGGCCGGATCATATGAAAGTATTCTCGCGGCAGTGAACGCGGGCGCGGATGCCGTATATGCGGGCGGCCGGATGTTCGGAGCGCGGGCGTATGCGGACAATCCCTGCGAGGAGCAGCTGATCCGAGGGATAGAGTATTGCCACATCCATGGCAGGAAGCTGTATCTTACTGTAAATACGCTGCTGAAAGAGCGTGAGCTGGAGGAGCAGCTTTATCCGTACCTTGAGCCGTACTATGTACATGGTGCAGACGGGCTGATCGTGCAGGATTTTGGCGTGATGCGTTTTGTGCGGGAGCATTTTCCGGATCTGCCCGTACACGCGAGCACACAGATGACGGTCACCGCCCCGGAGGGGGCGCGGATGCTGAGGCGACAGGGCGTTTCCCGCGTTGTGGTGGCGAGGGAGCTGTCTCTGGAGGAGATCCGCGCGATCACAGCGGAGACGGACATTGAGGTGGAGGCCTTCGTTCACGGCGCGATGTGTTATTCCTATTCCGGCCAGTGTCTGTTCAGCAGCCTGCTCGGAGGCAGGAGCGGGAATCGCGGACGCTGCGCGCAGCCCTGCAGACTGCCTTACGCCGCAGGGAAAGCTTCGCCTGCGTTTCTCCTTTCCATGAAGGACATGTGCGCGCTGGATCTTCTGCCTGAGCTTCTGGATGCGGGGATCGCCTCGCTGAAGATCGAGGGACGGATGAAACGGCCGGAGTACACGGCCGGTGTTGTGAGCATATACCGGAAATATATGGATCTGTGCCAGGCGTCCAGAGGAGAGAAGTACCATGTGGAGGACGCGGACCGCGGAGCGCTGCTTGACCTCTACAACCGCGGCGGTTTTTCCGGCGGCTATTATCATACGCACAATGGAAGGGATATGATGTCGATGTACCGTCCGAACCATATGGGGACGCCGGCGGTCAGAGTCAGCGCCGGAAAGGGCGGGACTTTGGAGTTCACAGCTCTTGAGCCGCTCGGCAGGGGCGATGTGATCGAGCTTGCGCCCTCTGGCAGGAGAAGGGCGGATGCTCCTTTGTCGCCTGAGAAATTGAAAAAGGGCGACGCGGTCAGCGCAGTGCCCGGGAGAGAAGTCACGCTCGGCGAGGATGTGAGGAAGGGAGAGAGGATCCGGTTTCCGCAGGTTAAAGGCTGGCATTTTCAGGAGGGCGTACTCTATCGGACGAGGAACGCGGGGCTGCTCGAACAGATAAGGGCGCGCTATCTGGACGGCGAGCCGCAGGAGAGGGTGCGCGGCGAGCTCATCGTTCCGGCAGATGCTCCGGCAATGTTCAGGCTGTCGTGCGGGGGAGTTCAGGCTGAGTGCTCCGGGGAGATCGCCGAGCCTGCCAGGAGCCGGCCGACAGATGAGAATACGGTGCGCCGTCAGATGAAGAAGACGGGCAATACGCCGTTTGCCTTTGATGAGCTGGAGATATCTCTGGCGGACGGACTGTTTGTTCCGGTCGCGAAGCTGAATGAGCTGAGGCGCGAGGGTCTCGCGCTGCTGCGGGAGAAGCTTTTGGCAAAGGGACGAAGAACGGCGCCTGCAGAGCAAAGGACGATCCCGGTACCGGAGGCGGGAAGCGCTTCCGTGCGAGGCCGGGAATCGAAAACGAAGAGCTTTCGGATCAATGTCCTGGTGACAGACGAGGAACAGCTTGAGGCGCTGCTGGATTGCGGGGACATCGAGATCGATACGGTCTATCTGGACAGCCTGATCTTCGGAAGACTGGAGGTTTCCGGTAAGGGAAGATCCGGGCAGGCTTCCGGGACGACGGGTACAGAATCCGGACGACATTTCGAGAGTGAGGCAAATGCGGAGCGGATCCGCGAGGCTGAGCAGATCATCGGGCGTGCGAGGCGCCGGAGCCGGCGCTGCTTTCTGAACTGTCCGGCTGTGCTGCGCGAGCGGGAACGCGCGTTTCTGGCGGGCGATATGATGCAGACCGTGATGCGCGGGATGGACGGTTTCCTGCTTCATACGCTTGACGAGCTCGCCTATTTTCAGGATTATATCAGGGAGAATCGGCTGGCTGCCGTTCTTGCCGCGGACGACAACCTGTACGCATACAACTTTGCAGCGGCCGGTTTCCTGCGGGAAGAGGGGATCGGGCGCTTCACGCTTCCGGCTGAGCTGAATTTTCATGAGCTGAGGGAACGGAATACGGTTCCGTCGGAATTAAATGTATACGGTTATCAGGCGCTGATGCAGTCGGCGCAGTGTGTGGTGAAGAATACGGACCGGTGCACGCGGATCCCGGAGGTTACTTTTATCAGGGATCGGAAGAATGCCGCTTTTCCTGTGCTGAACCGCTGTCCGTTCTGCTGTAATACGATCTACAACAGCGTTCCGCTTATGCTTTGCGGATGCCATTCTGAGCTTGCGCAGCTTTCTCTGGCATTTGTCCGCTTCTCCTTTACGATTGAGTCCCGTGAGGAGACGGCGCGTGTGCTGAGGCTCGGCGCGGCTCTCCTGTGCGGGGACAGATCGGCGGAAGAGCCGACCGAAAAGGCTGTTATTGCCGGAACGAGGGGACACTTCAGAAGGGGTGTGGAATAGAAACATGATGAATTTGATCATTCAGATTTCAAGGTATCTGATCATTCTGCTGATGGCGCTGTACACACTGCAGTGCTTTACGGTGTTTCGGCTGAAGGATGAAGAGTCGAAGGGATATTTGTTCCTGCGCCAGAATATGCTGATGTTTTTCATGCATTTTGTGGCGTTCATGGTGCTGTACCTGGAGATGACGGAGACGACGATCCTGCTGTTCTACGGAGCGCAGGTGCTCTATCTGGCGGCCGTTCTGGTTTTGTTCGGAAACCTGTACCGAAAAGCCTCGCGGCTTTTGATCAACAATATGTGCATGCTGACCTGTATCGGTTTCATCATGATCACGCGGCTGTCCTATGAACAGAGCGTCAAGCAGTTCAAGATCGCCGTGCTCTCGTCGGTCGTCGCCCTTCTGATTCCGGTGATCATACGCAAGCTGCGGTTTATCACGCGGATGTACTGGGCGTATACGCTGCTTGGCATCGGGATGCTCGGGCTGGTCGCGATCGCGGCCCGCGTGACTTATGGTGCGAAGATCTCCTTTGAGCTGGGAGGGATCTCCGTTCAGCCGTCTGAGTTTGTCAAGATCATTTTTGTCTTCGCGATCGCGGGACTGCTCACACGCGCGCGGGACTTTCGGCGTATTGTGATCGCTACCGGGCTTGCGGCGGTGCATGTGCTGATCCTGGTGATCTCCAAAGACCTGGGAAGCGCGCTGATCTTCTTTGTCACTTATCTTGTGATGCTGTTCGTGGCGACACGGAATCCCTTCTATGTGCTGGCGGGGATCCTGTCCGGTTCGGCGGCGGCCGTCGGCGCGTACTTCCTGTTCGGGCATGTGCGCGTGCGGGTGGAGGCCTGGAAGGATCCGTTCAAGGACTATCAGGGAGACGGCTATCAGATCGGACAGTCCCTGTT
>CANQIW010000057.1 GCA_947624055.1 uncultured Lachnospiraceae bacterium | reverse complement strand
GGAAGTGCTGGACTATTTTGAGCTTGGCAGGTATGCGATCGATTTCTCCGCTCTTTCGGCGCAGTCCCTCTGGGATGAATTTGAGGCCTTTGCGGCCGGGGAGAAGGATATACGCGCTGCGATCTGCCTGCACTACGACGAGGTACTGCAGAGCTCCCGCCAGAACATTGTATACGCGAGAAGGGTGCTGGACGATATCCTTGCGGAAAAAGCCCGGCGCCCTGTCGGGACGCCGCTGGATTACAATGATCCGGACAGATATATCGGGAATTATCTCGCCTGCAGGAAAGCGTACGCCTTGGATGAGACGATCCGGGAAAACAGCGCTTCCGGAGGAGTGGTGACAGCATTTCTGTGCTGGCTGCTGAAAACGGGACGGATCGACGGAGCATGGGTGACGCGAAGCGAGATCCGGGACGGCAGGCTCGGATATCATACGTTCATTGCCGTCACGGAAGAGGAGATCCGCAGCGCTTCCTCAAGCATTTATATGGATATGCCGCTTCTGAAGCATATCGACATTGTACGGAAATTTCCCGGAAGGGTGGCTGCGGTTCTCACGCCCTGCGCGATGCGCGGACTTGCGGGATTGATGCAAAGGGACGATGCGCTTGCAGACAAGATCGTCCTCAGGCTCGGACTGTACTGCAGCGGAAATCATTCTCCGAAGGCCACTTATCTGTCGCTTGAGCAGGCGAAGGTCAGCCTTGACCATGCGGTCCGGATGTATTACCGGAGAGGGCACTGGCGGGGAAAAGCCGGTGTGCTCTACGAGGACGGAAGCGAGAAAACGTTCTCTTATGCGAAGACGGTCTGCGCGTACAAGAATGCGTATTTCTTTGAGTGCGGAAGATGCATGACCTGCCAGGATCACTTCGCGGCAGCCGCCGACATCAGCTTCGGCGATATCTGGCTGAAGGAGATGAAGAAGGAACCGATCAAGCATACGGGCTGTGTGATCCGAAGCCGGCAGGCGCTGGAGCTGTACCAGGCGGCGGTGGATGACGGGGCGATCGTAAGCTCCCATATCAGCGGCCGCGATGTGCTGCGCAGCCAGAAGCGCGCCCTGATGTTTAAATTTGCCTGCGCGCCCGCCAAACACAGGGAAAAAGGGGCGGAGGGAAAGTGCAAGTGGAATCTGCGGCTGGCTTATTACCTTGCCGGGAAAAACAGGGCGTTTTCAGAAAAGCATTATGACAGTCTGAGAAGGATCCCTCATATTGTGATCTATTATTATATGTGTTTTATTCGTGTATTGCTGAGCTTTTAGGAGAGATGTGATCATGGAGGCTTCGGATAAAAAGAAATCCCTGCTTAAAATCTGTAAGATTCTGTTCCTCATTCTGGTGGCGGCCTTTCTGGTGCGCTTCTTTTACCGGAATTACGACGACTTCAGGAATCTGGACGTCAGGATCAACTGGGGCGTCTTTGCCGTTTCGATTCTGTTTTATTTTGCGTATAAGCTGACGCTCGCGTCGCTCTGGCATTACATTACGATCCAGAATCAGTGCGCGATCCGCTATCGCGACGCCGTCAGCGCCTATCTGTACTCCATTCTCGGGAAATATATTCCGGGCAAGGTTTTTATGCTGCTGGCCCGCGTTCCGGCCTACAAAGAGGCGAACGTGCAGCTGCGCAGGGTAACGGTCTGCTTCTTCCTCGAGAATATGTGCACGCTTCTCGGGGCGGCGTTCCTGTTTCTGATCTCGCTGTTTTTCTTCCCGAACGAGCTGCTGAATGATTATAAATGGATCACTGTGGGACTGATCGTTTTGTTTTTTATCTGCATCAATCCTCGCATTGTCAATTTTTTCCTGAAATATGTGGAAAAGCTCACAAAAATGCAGGATATTCAGCTTTCGATCAGCTACGGGCAGATGCTTAAGATCGTCCTGCTGTTTATTTTGAACTGGCTTGTGGCTGGAGTCGGATTCTATATGCTGACTTGTTCGATCTATCCGCTCCCGCCTTCTCAGCTGCTCTATGCGGCCGGCGTTTTCGGGCTTTCCTGTATCATCGGGATACTGGCGGTCTTTGCGCCGTCCGGAATCGGCGTCCGCGAGGGGATCATGCTGGTCGGACTCGGGCTTGTCATGCCGGAGGAGTACGCGATGATCGTGTCGATCCTGTCCAGATTGTGGATGACCGTCGCGGAGCTGCTGCTGATCGGAATCGTCCTTGTCATCAATAAACTTCGCAAACTACGGGGATAACAGGAATATATGAGGCAGATCACAGTCACCGAAAAAGAAGCCGGACAGCGTCTGGATAAGCTGCTTGCGCATTATCTGAACGAGGCGCCGAAGAGCTTTCTGTACAAGATGCTGAGAAAAAAGAATATCACACTGAACGGAAAGCGCGCGCAGGGGAATGAGGCCGTGCGGCCCGGGGATGAAATCTGTCTTTTTCTGGCGGAGGAGACGGTCGATAAGTTCCGGAGGACGACCCTGCGGGATCTGCCGACGGGATTTGCGCAAGCCGCTTTGAACACGCAGGACAGTCGTTTGGAGGGATCGATTCCGGACATTATTTACGAGAATACGCATATCCTGCTGGTCAACAAGCCGTCCGGGATGCTTTCGCAGAAGGCGCGGCCGCAGGACGTCTCCCTGATCGAGTACCTGACGGCGTACCTGCTGAGCTCCGGCGCGTACACGCAGGAGGAGCTGGTCATGTTCCGACCGGCGGTCTGCAACCGTCTCGACCGCAACACGAGCGGGATCGTCATAGCGGGAAAGACGCCTGTCGGACTGCGGACGATGAGCCGCATGCTCAGGGAGCGGACGATACGCAAATATTATCGCTGTGTGGCAGTTGGGGAGATCACAAAGAGCGGATATCTGAAGGGCTGGCTCAGAAAGGACAGGGCCGGCAACATCGTCAGTGTGTCGGAAAGAGAAGAGCCGGACAGCCAGCCGATCGAGACGGAATATCGCCCGATCACGGCAAAGAACGGACGGACGCTTCTCGAGGTACACCTGATCACGGGAAGGAGCCATCAGATCCGTGCGCATCTGGCGTCGATCGGACATCCGATCCTTGGAGATCCGAAATACGGCGACGCCGGAGCCAACCGCCGCTGCATGACGAGGTACGGGGTACAGGCACAGCTGCTGCACGCATACCGACTGGAGTTTCCTGAGACGGAAGCGCCGCTGGATGATCTGTCCGGCCGTGTGTTTACCGCGCCGATGCCAGAACTGTTTTCTGAAATCATGGAAGACCGGTAACGGCAGTCAGCGCCTTCAGAATGAAATGCTGCTCTGATTCGCATAGTTGATAAAGCTGCTGAGAATATTGTTGTAGAGATTTTTGCTGACCGGGACAAGGTCGTCGGACGAGAGCCGTATCTGATAGCGGGTGATCTCTTCAATGTGCCCGAGATTCACCAGGTAGCTTCTGTGCGGACGAACGAAGGTGAACTCCGGGAGCAGCGGCTCCAGCCCTTTGAGCGTACCGATGCAGGTCTCTTTTGTACCGTTTGCCAGATGGATAATGATCTCATGTCCATAGATTTCGATAAAAACAATATTGCTGACAGGGACACAGAGATGCCCTTTGGCGGTCATGAAATGCAGCTTCTGCGGAGAGTTTTTTTCCAGAAAACGGGACAGAGCGATGTCCAGCTTCTCAGGGTCGATCGGCTTCAGCAGATAGTGCAGAGGAGCGGCGTCGTAGCTCTCCACCGCGTAGTCGGTGAGAGCCGTCATAAATATAATGTCGGTCTGGTCGTTCTTTTCGCGCAGAGCTTTTGCGAAGCGAATGCCCTTTTCGCTGTCGTAATAGATGTCCAGAAACAGAAGGTCAAATTTTTTGCCCTGTTCCATTTCCCGCATCAGGGCGGACGGATCGTTGAACAGAGTCAGCCGGTAGGCTGTGCCACGCGCGTTCAGCGCGGCCTCAAGCATCGGCCGGAAAGAGGACAGAAACTCTTTGTCGTCGTCACAAATGGCGATCTCGTATATCATATCGTACCTGCTTTCTTCTGGGATCGCAAAGCGCTGTCAATCCCCGTCGTAAATCGAATTTTGCATATATATTTATAATATCGTACACTTCTTTAAACGCCATTGCAAGGGCTTCCGTTTCCTATTCGTGTTCCATGAAGGGCGATTCGTGTAAAATTGATTGTTTTTTGTCTGATTTTATGTCATTCTCTTGTCAGACAGGTGAGTGACAAAACAGATGCAGGAGGAGGAAAAAATGCCCGAACAGTTGGAGAAGATAGATGTCCTTATTGTGGACGACAGCGCGATCAACCGGAAATTTGCGGAGCGGATCTTAAAGGACGATTACCGCGTCGTCTGTGCGGATTCCGGCAGACAGGCTCTGGAATATCTTGAGATCTATGAGCCGAAGCTGATCCTGCTCGACTTCCGCATGCCGGAGATGGACGGAGCGGAGACGATGGCGAGAATCCGGGAAAACCGGGACTGGGAGAAGATTCCGGTCATTATTCTGACGGCGGATTCTGCGCCGGAAACGGAGAAAGAGTTTTTCGAGATGGGAGCGGCAGATTTCATCGTCAAGCCGTTCGTCCCGATGACGGTCAAGAGCCGGATCGGGCGTATGATCGAGCTGTACGGGCTCCGTGTGGAGCTCGAGAGCAAGCTGGAGGAGAAGAGCAAGCTGCTGGAGAAGGTGTCGCTGAATTCAATCCTGGCGATCGCCAACACGATCGACGCCAAGGACGCGTATACCTCCGGCCATTCGGTCCGTGTCGCCAAGTGTTCGGAGGAGATCGCGAAACGACTGGGATGGAACGAGGAGGAGGTGCGCAACATCTATCACATCAGTCTGCTCCATGATATCGGGAAGATCGGCGTACCGGATTCAATCCTGAACAAGCCAAGCCGTCTGAGCGACGAGGAGTTTGTGCAGATCAAGAAGCATCCGGTGATCGGCGGAGAAATCCTGAAAAATATCCGCATGATCCCGAACGTCGCAGACGGGGCGCTCTATCATCACGAGCGCTACGACGGAAAGGGGTATCCGTTCGGACTCTCGGGCGAAGACATTCCTTACTGCGCGAGGATCATCGCGATCGCGGATGCCTACGACGCAATGACATCCAACCGCATCTACCGCACCAAGCTTCCGGATCTGAAGGTCGTAAACGAGTTTGAACGCTGCGCCGGGACACAGTTTGATCCGCATCTGGCCCATGTGTTCGTGAGCATGCTGAACGAAGGCTTCTATCTGCCGCCGGAGACCAGAAGAGAGGGCGACAACGCTGTGAACGAGCAGTGGAACATCGTGGATGACAACCGCATGCTGCTCAACCGCATTCTCACGGAGTACGGTTCCGGAAAGAACGCGCTGGATTCTCTGACCGGCCTGCACAACCGCGGCTACGGCGAGAAGGCGATCGACGGGCTTCTCGCGGAAGGCCACAGGGGCGCGCTGATGATCACGGATCTGGACAATTTTAAGAATGTCAACGATACATACGGACACTTGATGGGGGATAAAATTCTGAAGCTGTTCGCGTCCGCCCTGTCCTCCAACGTGGCGGACAAGGACGTTCTGTGCCGCCTGGGTGGAGACGAGTTTGTCGTATTCTTCACGGACGACACGGACAAAGATATACTGCAGGAGAGAGTCCGGCATATCATGGATGCTTTCGCGGCAAGCCTTGCGGAGATCCGCTTTGAGAATCTCACGCATATTTCCGCCGGGATCGCAACCTGTCCGGTGGACGGCAAGAGCTTTTCGGCTCTGTACAACAACGCGGACAAGGCGTTGTATTTTGTGAAGAAGAACGGCAAGAATTCCTGCAGTTTTTATCAGGGAGCTACCGCCGGTGCGCCGAACCGGAAGCCGGACACGGATCTTGACCATATCCGGCAGATGCTGGAGGGCGGCAGGGATGAGGCAAAGGGGCTGTTCAAAGTGCCCTATGAGGAATTCCCGAATCTGTACAATTATCTGTCCCGCTGTGTCAAGCGGAAGGGGCAGATGGTTCAGACGATTCTCTTTACGCTCGGGAGCGAGAGCCAGGATTATCTGGACAACTCTGTCTGCGAAGAGGTGATGTCAACGCTGGAGGTGGCCGCCGCGTATTCGCTGCGCATGGTGGATGTGGGCAGCCGTTACAGCAGTCTGCAGTATATTGTGGTGCTGGTCGACACGAATATCGAGAACGGAAGAATGGTGGCGGACAGGGTGGTGAACCAGTTTTACAAGATCTATGCCGGATCCAGCGTCACCCTGTCCTACGACATTCAGACGATGGTTGTGAACGCGTAGCGCCGGATACACTGCGGCCTAAGAGACCCCGGCATCGCGCGGCCGGAGCAGCCGGGGCGGATCGCACACGGAAATGCCGGATCGCGCCGCGGGCGGATCCGGCAGACGGAAAAGGGAAGAATGAGGAAGAGCTATGGATAAAACGGTATCTTCTGGGAGAACAGGTTCAAAAAGATATTATATTCTGGTCACGTGCGTCATTGTGCTGCTTGGCGTCATTATGTTTGTAAACATGCGCGTGATGTATGATCTCGCCGCCAGACAGTCCGAGGAGATCGGAAGCATGCGGATGGAGAACATCGTGACGAACCTTCAGCAGACGCTGAAGCGTGCACAGAACGCGGCCGTCCGCGTGGGCGCAAATCTGGCGGAGCTGTTGGAGAACAACGCCGGCTCGGACGAGATCCGTGAATTCCTGAGCGATCAGAAGGCGATGGAGATCGAGCTGTCAGGCGGAAGCTGTATGAATGTCTTCTGCGCGACCGGGAATCAGATCTATATTTCCGATATGGAGGTTCCGGAGGGCTATGTGCTTCAGGACAGGAGCTGGTACAAGGGACTGATGGCATTGAACCGCGGCGAGGTGTATATCTCGCAGGTGTATGACGACGCCTTTACCGAGAATATGTGTTTCACGGTCGCCCGGCTCCTTGACGACGGACGGACGATCATCGGCCTGGACTACAGCATTGCGGACGTTCAGGCTTCCGTGGAGGCCATGAGCGAGGATGGTTCGGGAGACGCGCTGATCGCGGACAAGGACGGAACGATCGTAGGCTATCAGGATACCACCCTGCTCGGAGAAAAGATTTCCTCCGAGCTCCCGGAGTATCAGAGCGTGTTTACGAAAGCGCTGACGAGCGGCGGCTCTGACGCCTCGTTCAGCATGGTATCCCGCGAGGGGGAGGACACGGTGTTCTGCAACCGCACGGAGAACGGCTGGTATCTGATGCTGCGCGTCAACAACAGGCAGCTCTACCGGGACAGCTATATCCAGTTTTTCCGCAATCTCATCCTCATGGTGATCATGGTAGTGGTCTTTCTGGCGCTCTATCTGTTCGCCTGCCGGCAGCGCACGCGCTCGGAGCAGAAACTTGCGGAGAAGGAGGAATTTCTCGCCTCCATCCCGGAGTCCTTCCGCGCTCCGTTCGAGAAAATGAGCGGTGAGGAGGTACAGAGGAGGCGCCCCGGGAAAAAGGCCAGAGAGCGCGCGAGTCTCACCGCGAAGGAGCGGCACTGGTTCGAGACCTCGATCATCGTGGCCCTCACGCTGACCATGCTTCTGACGATCACGATCACGACCATGATGACCTCGCGCTGGGGCCGCTCCAGGCTCGAGGAGGAGGCGCGCGGCTACAACTACGAGGTGAGCGCGTGGATCCTGGAGCAGAAGAGCATCCTGGATCTGTTTTCCTACACAGTGGCCGCAAAGCCGGAGATGCTTGAGGATTATGAGGGGATGGTCGATTATCTTGACCAGATCACCAGACACTATCAGGGAATCTCCGCGACTTATATCGCGAATCCGGATTTTCCGCACGGTCATCCGATGGTGATGAACAACGGCTGGGTGCCTGAGGAGGACTATGTGGAGGAGGAACGCCCCTGGTATGTCGGGGCGGTGGAGACCGACGACTTCAGCATCACAGAGCCGTATTATGACGCGCGTACCGGCAAGTACTGCATCACCTTTTCGAAGAAGGTAGAGACGGACAGCGGCGAATTTCTTGGGGTGTTTGCCATCGATTTTTATCTGGACGTCCTGATGGAGATCCTGGGCGACGGGTATTCCGGGACCGGGTACGCGTTCCTTGTCGACAGGGACGGCAGGATTATCAACCATCCGAATCCGGAGTATCAGTACACAGGGGAGGGCACGCCGAATATCCACGAGCTTGTGTATGAGAAGATCTATAATTCCTCGAAGATCGTGATCCTGCGCGATTATGACGGAAAGCTGAAGGCGTGCAGCTCCATGGAGGAGAGCCTCTCCAATTTCAAGGTTATCGTGGTGAATGACTTCTGGATGATCTATGGCGATGTCTTTAAGTACGCGCTGCTGTTTCTCGTTCTGTTCGGGGCCTGTATCGGCGCGGTCGTCCTTCTGATGAACAACATGGTGCGCTGGCAGCATGAGACGGACGTACAGCTGCAGGAGGCCGCGGACGCCGCGCGGGCGGCCGATCAGGCGAAATCGCTCTTCCTCGCCCAGATGAGCCATGAGATCCGCACGCCGATCAACGCCGTGCTTGGCATGAACGAGATGATCCTGCGCGAGAACAACGACGCGAATATCCAGGAGTACGCGGCGCAGATCCAGAGCGCCGGCGCCACGCTGCTCTCCCTGATCAACGGAATCCTCGATTTCACGAAGATCGAGAGCGGCAGGATGGAGATCCAGCCTGTGACCTATGAGACGAGCATGCTGATCCTGAATCTTGTGAACCTGATCTCCGACAGAGCGCAGGCAAAGGGACTCGCACTGAATATGGAGATCGATCCGACGCTCCCGGAGGAGCTGTACGGAGACGATGTGCGCGTGCGCCAGATCATCACGAACCTGCTGACGAACGCGGTGAAGTATACACAGGAGGGCAGCGTCACCCTGAAGATTGAGGGCAGACGCCGGGAAGGAGACGATATCACACTCTATGTGGAGGTGAAGGATACCGGCATCGGCATCCGCGAGGAGGACATGGAGCGGCTTTTCGGCATGTTCCAGCGTCTGGATCAGGAGAAGAACCGCAACGTCGAGGGAACAGGGCTCGGGATTCCGATCGTGCAGAACCTTCTGCACATGATGGGAAGCGAGCTGAAGGTGGAGAGCGTTTACGGAGAAGGCTCTGTCTTTTCCTTCGAGCTGGTGCAGCAGGTAATGTCCTCGCGCGAGATCGGGGACTATCGCCGGAGCTTCCAGAAGCTGATCGGCCGGGAGAAAAAGCAGCAGTATGTCTACGCGCCGGACGCCCGTGTCCTGGTGGTGGACGACAATACGGTCAATCTCCGCGTGACAAGAAACCTGCTCAAGCGCAACGGCGTTCAGCTCGACACCGCGACCGGAGGAATGGAATGTATCGAGCTGGCGGGTAAGACGAAATACGATATCATTTTCCTGGATCATATGATGCCGCAGATGGACGGGATCGAGACCTTTGCAAAGCTTCGGGAGGAGGGCCTGCTGGACGACGGTACGGCCGTGATCATGATGACGGCGAACGAGATCGTCGGCGCCCGCGAGGAGTATCTGAGGCTGGGCTTTACCGATTACATCTCGAAGCCGATCGCGGTGAAGCAGCTCGAGGAGAAGCTGGCGAAGCATCTGCCTCCGGAGCTGGTCAGTTACCGGGAGATTACCAAGAGCGCGGCGGGGCAGACAAAGCAGACGTCCGGACCGAGCGCACAGGAGCAGACGTCAGAGACACAGAGGGAAACAAATGTGCCGACACAGCCGCCGACAGAAGAGGTGAACGCCGAAGCAGAGTGTCCGCCGCCGTCTGAGGAGACGGAGAGCGAAGCGAAAGGTTCGGTTCGGACGACAGACGGTGTGGAGGAACCTGTGCAGGCGGAGAGCGAAAAGGGCGGGACAGAGCCAACGGACGACAGCCCGATTCCGGGGGTCGACATGAATGTCGGTCTCACCTACTGCGCGGAGGACGAGGAGTTCTACCGGGAGATGCTTGAGGAATATGTCGCCGACGGCACGGCGGATGAACTGGACAGCTACAGGAATGCTGAAGACTGGGACAACTATCTGGTGAAAGTGCACGCCCTGAAGAGCGCGTCCCGCACGATCGGAGCCGCCGCGCTCGGCGAGCAGGCGTTCGGCCTTGAGACGGCGACGCGGGAGGGCAATTATGAGTTCGTGAAGAACCACCACGAGGAGCTGATTCGGGATTACAGGAAGCTTCTCGCGGGGATACAGGACTATCTGGATCTTTCGCCGTAGGGCAGGGCCGAATTCCGTCTGGCCGGACTGCCAGGCCGATGCTTCTGCGAAAGATCACAGAGTCATTCCTGATGTACAGCTGACTTCAGATTGAGAATAGTTTTTACTGAGAATGCGGAGACAGAATTTTCGATATTCAGGATGCTTCCGTACTTCTCCGCGATATTCGACATGGCTTTCAGCCCGTATCCGTGGGTATGTTTTCTGAGCTTTCGGCGCCGCTGTACGGCGTCGGAAGCTTTTTCCTGTTCCGGGGATGCACTGTTGGAACAGCTGATCGCAAGATAATTCCCGTGCACGTTCATATTGACGTGGATGTATCGTTCTGACGACGGATCCATGCGCTCGCAGGCCTCCACCGCATTTTGCAGCATGTTGGAGAGAAAGACACAGAGATCCTCGTCATGGATTGTCAGCTTATCCGGGACAGACAGGCTGTACTTTACCTGGATTCCATCCTTTGCCGCACGGTTCAGATAGGATCCGGCGATCACATTTACAATTGTGTTCTGGCTGTAGCGGAACACAGGCAGACCGTTCAGCTCTTTTACGACAGATGCGATGTATTCTTCCGCGCGCCCGTTCTCTCCCTCCCGGATGAAGCCCATAAGAGCGGTCAGGTGATGCGACATCTCATGCCGCAGGGAATGGGTCTCGTTCTCCGCATCCAGCATCCGGTGATATTCCTCCCGTGTGGCACGGCTGCGCTCTTCCAGCACGGTGACCATAGTCCGGGTCTCCGTACTTCTTCGCAGGAATTCCACCACGAGGACAATGATCGCCATCGCCGCGCAGGTATTCTGTATCAGCGACATCAGTGCGATAAAATATGCGTCAAACGCCAGAGAAAAGATGCTCTCAAGACATTCGAGTATATCACCATTGTATGCGCGGCGTGCCTCTGAGAAAACGCACAGTACAAAGACAGTCACTGTCAGCGCTGTGTACATAAGCGCGCGCTTTCGGTCGATCTGCTTTCGTCCGCGGACGATGAAATCGAGGAAAAAGACCGCCAGAAACAGCAGCGCGAGCAGGAAGGATCCCCTGCCCGTGGCATCCGCCGCGAAATAACCACTCTCAGCGGTCGTCCTTAGCTGAAGGAAGATGTACACGCTCCAGACGGCCGTGCCGCCCAGGAGCAGCCAGCGCTTCCAGCCGCCAAAAAGCAGCGCGAGGTAGAGACACAGAGGAAGGATATAATACTCTCCGAGAATCTGGATCACCGCATGGTCGTCTGTTCCGCGACGACGCTGACG
>CANQIW010000056.1 GCA_947624055.1 uncultured Lachnospiraceae bacterium | reverse complement strand
CAGGAGGTTGCAATATGTGTAATTATATGCCGATCACAGATGTATATGCGAGAGAGATTCTGGATTCCAGAGGGAATCCTACGGTTGAAGTCGAGATCATGACAGAAGACGGAAGCGTCGGGAGGGCGGCAGTACCTTCCGGCGCTTCTACCGGTCAGTACGAGGCGGTCGAGCTTCGGGATCATGATGCGCGCTATCAGGGCAGAGGGGTGGAGCAGGCCTGCCATTTTGTGAATTCAATCCTGGCGGACGCGATCATCGGGGAGAATGTGTACGAGCAGGCGGCGATCGACCGGATCCTCTGCCGTGAGGACGGCACGGAGAATAAGCGGCGGCTCGGAGCCAACGGCATCCTTGGCATCTCGATGGCGGCTGCGGCGACGGCGGCGAAGTCCCTGAATATCCCCCTGTTCCGCTATCTCGGAGGCATGGGTGCGCACAGGCTGCCTGTGCCGATGATGAACATCCTGAATGGAGGCTGCCACGCGGATAACACGGTGGACTTTCAGGAATTCATGATCATGCCGGTGGGGGCGGACAGCTTTGCGCAGGGGCTTCAGATGTGTTCTGAGATCTATCATACGCTGAAGGGGATTCTGGGAGAGCGGGGATTGTCGACAGGAGTCGGAGATGAGGGAGGATTCGCCCCGGAGCTGGCGGATGCCGGAGCCGTGCTGGGGCTGCTGTGCGAGGCTGTCGAAAAGGCCGGCTTTCATCCGGGTCAGGACATCGTGTTTGCGCTCGACGCGGCTGCCAGCGAACTGTACGATGCATCCAGGAGCGTGTATCTCTTTCCGGGAGAGAGCAGGATGAAGGGAGACGAGGTCAGCAGGACTCCGGAGGAGATGATTTCTTATCTGGAAGGGCTGGCCGGAGAATTCCCGATCTCTTCCATAGAGGACGGGCTGGATGAGAACGACTGGGAGGGTTGGCGGAAGCTGACAGAACGTCTCGGAAGCCGTGTGCAGCTGGTGGGAGACGATCTGTTTGTCACAAATGAGGAGCGGCTGAACCGCGGGATACAGGAAGGCGCGGGGAACGCGATCCTGGTCAAACTGAACCAGATCGGTACGCTGACCGAGGCGTACGGGGCGATCGAGCTGGCGCAGAGGAACGGATACCGCGTTGTGATCTCCCATCGTTCCGGAGAGACGGAGGATACGATGATCGCGGATCTTGCCGTGGCGTCCGCGGCCGGGCAGATCAAGACAGGAGCGCCGTGCAGAGGAGAGCGCGTGGCGAAGTACAATCAGCTTCTCCGAATCGAGGACGCGCTCGGACTTGCTGCAGTGTATGAGAATCCCTTCGCAAAGTGAAAAAAAACTTGCAATTCGTGAAGTCCTGTGATAGACTGGATGCGTTGACATAGGAGGTGTAGTATACCGTGAGAACTTTTTTGACAATTATATTCGCATTGGTTTGTGTCGCGCTGACAGTGATCGTTCTGGCGCAGCAGGGAAAAGACGCAGGACTCGGCACCATCGGTGGTATGGGAGATACCTACTGGGGCAAGAATAAATCACGTTCCATGGAGGGAAATCTCGTGAAGATCACGAAGTTGCTGGCTGTTCTCTTCATTGTGCTGGCGGCCATTCTGAACCTGGGATTTTGACGACAGAGGACTGATGCGATGCGTCAGTCCTTTCTCTTCCGGAAAGAGAAGTCTTTTCCGGGCTGCGTACGGCCTGTGGGCCGGGGCGGATGTTGACGTTCGCGGCCCGCGGAGGAAAGGAGGTGTCCGGCATGGGCGAATCCACAAAGCTGATCGCCAACAACAAGAAGGCATACCACGACTATTTTATTGACGAGAAGCATGAGGCCGGGATCGCGCTTGCCGGCACGGAGGTCAAGTCCCTGCGCATGGGGAAGTGCAGCATCAAAGAAGCTTTTGTCCGCATTGAGAACGGCGAGATGCTCATCTATGGGATGCACATCAGTCCCTATGAGAAGGGCAACATTTTCAACAAGGATCCGCTGCGCGTGCGCAAGCTCCTTCTGCACAAGGGAGAGATCAATAAGCTGACAGGCAGGATCAAGGAGAAGGGTTATACGATCGTGCCGCTGCAGGTCTACTTCCGGGGCAGTCTGGCCAAGGTTGAGGTCGGTCTCGCCAGAGGCAAGAAGCTCTATGACAAGCGGCAGGATATTGCGAAGAAGGATGCGCGCCGCGAGGCGGAGCGGGAGTACAAGGTCCGCAATCTCGGCTGAGAGCTATGTCTGCAGCTCTGGCCGGGCGGCACAGGTTGACAGCGGCGGCCGGTCATATTACAATGAATCGGTTTATAACTCCGGGCCAGTAAAGGTTTCGACGGGGGTTATGAAGCTGGAGAAGCTATCCGCAGGTGATGCGTCAAATCACAAACCTAAATATAAACGCTGAAGACAATTTGGCAATCGCTGCCTAACGGCAGCTGTCCGCCTTAGGGCACCTGCACCTTAAGATCCGGGCATCGACGATGCAGGAAACGACGCGTGCTAAGCTTTGCGCATGCGGGCGTATCATGAAGCTACTAAAAGCAGGAGGGTGTCAGCTCCCGCCTGCCGGAGGGAATGTCAAAGAACTGACTACGATAGTAGAAGGACAGTGAATTGGCTTTCGGACACGGGTTCGATTCCCGTCTGGTCCATTTTTCATTAGACTTTGTGTTACAATTATGGTATACTTAATTTGCCACGGAGATGACCGTATGCAATCGGGAGGTGATGAGATGCCGACATCGCTGGAGGTAACAAAAAGCGCAATTGACGATTTTAAAAAAATTCAAAAGTACATGCTGCTTGCAAAAAAGGAAAATGCTTCGGAGACATACGCAGAATTAAAGGATGAATATCTTGCCCTGAAGGCAATTCTCAATGTTTCCGGCGTAAATCTTACGGATATCGACAAGATAAAGGAATGAAAAGAAAGCGCGGGGTTGTGACAGACAGTCCTGCGCTTTTGATTTTCCAAATGTGGTTTTTGACCTGTTTCTGTACACATATTAGACATAAATGCATGATACAATCGCAGAAAAAGAGTTATTCGGACAGGGACGGCTTCCGCCTGAAGACGGGAAATAATTCCGGGGAAACGGACGTCAGGTCTCATGTTTCATGTCTTTGAAAGGGGCGGAACGCAGATGGACAAGCTGAAGGTACTGGTGGTGGACGACGAGAGCAGGATGCGCAAGCTGGTGCGCGATTTTCTGGTGAAGAAGAATTTTGAGGTGCTGGAGGCCGAGGACGGAGAGCAGGCTGTCGATATTTTCTTTGAGAAGAAGGATATCGCTCTCGTGATCCTGGACGTGATGATGCCGAAGATGGACGGCTGGCAGGTGTGCCGGGAGATCCGCAGATATTCTCAGACGCCGATCATCATGCTGACGGCAAAGTCTGAGGAGTATGATGAGCTGCTTGGCTTCGAACTCGGCGTGGACGAATATATTTCCAAGCCGTTCAGTCCGAAGATCCTGGTCGCGCGTGTGGAGGCAATCCTGCGCAGGACGAGCGGCTTCTCCTCGGACGACGTGCTGAAAGCCGGGGCGATCGAGATCAACCGTGCCGCGCATGAGGTGACGATCGACGGGAAGAGCGTGGATCTGAGCTATAAGGAATTTGAGCTGCTGACCTATTTCATGGAGAATCAGGGCATCGCGCTCTCGCGCGAGAAGATCCTGAACAGTGTCTGGAATTACGATTACTTCGGCGACGCGCGGACGATCGACACACATGTGAAAAAGCTCCGCAGCAAGATGGGAAGTTATGGGGATTATATCAAGACGATCTGGGGCATGGGATACAAGTTTGAAGTGGAGAGCTGACGGCGAATGAGAAAATCCATACGAAAACAGCTGACCGTCATATTCATAGCGCTGACAGGCCTGCTGTTTCTGGCAAACTATCTGATCAACACATTTTTCCTGGAGGATTTTTACTCTCTGCGCAAGAAGGATGTGCTGATCGAGGCGTATGACAGCCTGAACGAAAACATCACAGATCAGGGGAAGATGAAGAAGGAGAGTGTGCAGGAGTTTGAGGAGCTCTGCAACGCGAACAGCATTTCCTTCATCGTGACGGACAGGGATTACAACATGCTGGTCTGGACGGATACGGCCTACGCGCAGTCCGATTACCTGAGACTGATGCTGGGGCGGCTGAACGGTTATGGGATCGGACTTGACACGGTGGATCCGGATTCGATCCTGGTGAAGAACGATTCCTACACAATACAGAAGAAGTACGATCCGGAAGTCGCGGTCGATTACATGGAAATGTGGGGGACTCTGGATAAGGGCTTTTACTTTATCATGCGCATCAACATGGAGAGCATCCGCGACAGCGTGCGCATCTCCAATGATTTCATTAAATATATCTGTCTGTTCGGCGTGATCCTGGCGAGCGTTCTGGTATGGTTTATCTCCGGGCGTGTGACGAAACCGCTGGGCGAGCTGACCGAGCTTTCCAAGCGCATGGCGGGTCTCGATTTCAGCGCCAAGTACACGAGCGGCGGCAGCGACGAGGTGGGGCAGCTCGGCGAGTCCTTCAACCGCATGTCAGAGAACCTTGAGAAGACCTATTCGCAGCTTCTGACGGCGAACAACGAACTGCAGAAGGACATTCAGAAAAAAGAAGAGATCGACGACATGCGCAAGGAGTTTCTCTCGAATGTGTCCCATGAGCTGAAGACGCCGATCGCTCTGATCCAGGGCTATGCGGAAGGGCTGCAGGAGTGCGTGAACGACGACGAGGAGAGCCGCGCTTTTTACTGCGAGGTCATCATGGACGAGGCGTCGAAGATGAACGGGCTGGTTCAGAAGCTGCTCACGCTGAATCAGCTGGAGTTCGGAAATGAGAAGGTTGTGCTGGAGCGCTTTGATCTGAGTGAGCTGATTCGAAACAAGGTGCAGACGGTGGCGATCCTGGCTCAGCAGAAAGAGGCGGAGATCGACTGTGAGGTTCCGGACGGGCTGTATGCCTGGGGAGATGAGTACAAGGTAGAGGAAGTTCTGACAAACTACCTGAGCAACGCGCTGAACCACGTAGATGGGGCGCGCAGGATCACTGTCCGGGCGGGCAGGCGTACAGATGCCGCGCAGGGAGACGGCCTGGAGGCTCCGGGGCAGTCCGGCGCGCAGCCTGCCGGGAACGGTGCGGATGAAACCGGCTCGGGGAGCGGCCGCGTCGTGCGCGTCACCGTATTCAACACGGGAAAACCGATTCCGGAGGAAGCGCTCTCGCTGATCTGGGACAAGTTTTATAAGGTGGACAAAGCGAGAACCAGGGCATACGGAGGCAGCGGCGTAGGGCTTTCTATCGTGAAGGCGATCATGGAATCCTTCCATCAGGCCTACGGTGTGCGCAACTGTGAAGACGGAGTGGAATTCTGGTTTGAGCTGAAAAGCGGGGATGAAGAGCATGAGTAGGGTTGCGGTGATCGGAGGCGGGGCGGCAGGCATGATGGCCGCGATATCGGCTGCCGAAAACGGGCATGAGGTCAGCCTGTTCGAAAAGAATGAGAAGCTGGGGAAAAAGCTCTATATCACAGGAAAAGGGCGCTGCAACCTGACGAACAACTGTGAGGTTGAGGAGCTCCTCCGGGCTGTCTGTACGAACCGCAAGTTCCTTTACAGCGCGTTTTACGGCTTCGACAGCCAGGCGGTGATCCGCTTTTTTGAGGGCGCGGGCATGGCGACGAAGACAGAGCGCGGCAACCGGGTGTTTCCGGTCTCGGATCACTCCTCGGACGTGATCGCCGCGCTGACGGCCGTACTTCGGGCGCGTGGCGTGAAAATACGGCTGAACGAGGAAGTGCGGGAGATTCTGTGCGGGCCGCGCGTGAGCGGGCTGAGGCTTGCGTCGGGACAGCGTGTTTCGTGCGACGCGGTGATCGTGGCGACCGGAGGCCTGTCCTATCCGACGACGGGGTCGACCGGGGACGGATATCGTTTCGCGGAGGCGGCCGGACATCATGTGACAGCATGCTCGCCGTCGCTTGTGCCGATGGAGACGGAAGGAGACTGGGCGCAGCAGCTGCAGGGACTCTCCCTGCGAAACGTCGGGATCTCCATATCGGACGGCAGGAAGGTGCTCTGCAGGGAATTCGGGGAGATGATGTTCACGCACTTCGGCGTGACGGGTCCGCTGATCCTGACGGCGAGCAGTCTCGTGCAGAAGCAGCTGAAGGAGCATCCGCTGGAGCTCTCCATCGATCTGAAGCCTGCGCTTGGAGAGGAACAGCTCGACGCGAGGATCCTCAGGGAGTTTGAGGCCGGAAAGAATAAGCAGTTCCGGACGGTGCTTGGGGCGCTGTTTCCGGCGAAGCTGGTCCCGGTGATGATCAGACGCTGCGGGATCCCGGCGGAGAAGCCGGTTCATGAGATCACGCGTGAGGAGCGCAGGATCCTACTCATGTACACGAAACATTTTCCTTTGACACTGACGGGACTTCGAGGGTATAATGAAGCAGTCATCACGAAAGGCGGCGTCGACGTCAGGGAAATTGATCCGGCGACGATGGAGTCCAGAAAGGTCCGCGGCTTGTATTTCGCGGGCGAGGTTCTGGATCTGGACGCCGTGACCGGAGGATTTAACCTGCAGATCGCGTGGTCGACCGGACACGTGGCCGGGGCGGGCATCTCGGCCTGAGGCTTTCGGCGGTGGACGCTAATTCAGGACAGGAGACAGAAGATGGGCTTTAACATAGCGATAGACGGACCGGCCGGAGCCGGCAAGAGCACGATCGCGAAGCGCGCGGCGAAAGAGCTTTCTTTTATTTATGTGGACACCGGGGCGATGTATCGGACGATTACGCTCGGGCTGATGCGGCGCGGTGTGGACATTGAGGATGTTCAGGCGCTGGAGCGTTCGCTTGCGGACATCGAGGTGACGATCGACTACCGGGACGGCGCGCAGCAGGTCTATCTGAACGGGGAGAATGTGTCCGGACTGATCAGAACCGAAGAGGTGAGCGCCAGAACGAGTGCCTGTGCGGCGAAGCCGCAGGTGCGCGCGAAGCTTACCGACCTGCAGAGAGAGCTGGCAGGACGGCAGAATGTCCTGATGGACGGGCGGGATATCGGGACTGCGATCCTGCCGGACGCGCAGCTCAAGATCTACCTGACCGCCAGCGTACAGACGCGCGCGCAGCGCCGCTACAAGGAGCTTGTGGAGCGTGGAGAAAGCTGTTCCCTCGAGGAGATCGCGAAGGACATTGAGGAACGCGATTACCGCGATATGCACCGCGAGACGGCGCCGCTTATGCAGGCGGAGGACGCGGTTCTGGTCGATTCATCCGACATGACGATTGAGGAAGTGACGGCGAGGATCGTGGAGCTGGCGCGTGAACGGCTGCAGGCGTGACGCGCTGCGGACGGACGTCCCGGGACTGAGAAGCGGCGGAGAGCTGGGACGGCAGGACAGAGAAGGATCAAAGGCAGCCGGGAGAGGAGCGGTATCGGAAGAGGGATGGAAGTAATTGTAGCGAAGACCGCAGGCTTCTGCTTCGGCGTAAAGCGAGCCGTGGAGCAGGTCTATCGGCAGATTGAGGAAGGCGTGAAGCCAATCTATACATACGGCCCGATCATTCACAACGAGGAGGTTGTGCGCGAGCTTCAGGAGAAGGGCGTGCGGATCATAGAGAGTGAGGAAGAGCTGGATTTGCTCGGTGAGGGCACCGTGATCATACGTTCGCACGGCGTGCCGGAGCGCATCTATCAGAAGATCGAGGGGCGAGGGCTGCGCGTTGTGGACGCGACCTGTCCGTTTGTCCGAAAGATTCATCGGATTGTCCGCGAGCACAGCGAGCAGGGAGCTCAGGTTGTCATCATCGGAAATGAGGGACATCCGGAGGTCGAGGGGATCAAGGGCTGGTGCCTCGGTCCGGTCAGGGTGATCGGGACGCAGGAGGAGGCGGAACAATTTCGTCCGATTCCGGGGAAGCGTCTTTGCATCGTGTCTCAGACGACATTTAATTACAAGAAATTTGATAATTTAGTTGAAATTATTTCAAAAATGAGTTATGATGAAGTGGATATCTTGAACACTATTTGCAGTGCAACTGAGGAGCGTCAGTCGGAAGCGCGGGAGATTGCGGCGAAGGTGGACAGTATGATCGTTATCGGCGGCAGACACAGTTCCAACACACGGAAGCTGTTTGAGATATGCAAGATGGAATGTGCAAATACTTACTATATACAAACAATAAAGGATCTGGATCTTCGACGATTATCATCCATTGGTTGCGTAGGTATTACAGCAGGGGCATCCACCCCAAATATTTTGATTGAGGAGGTTTCAAAACAATGTCAGATTTAAGTTTTGAACAAATGCTGGAAGATTCATTAAAGACTATTCACAATGGAGAGGTTGTCGAAGGCACTGTGATCGATGTCAAGGAAGACGAGATTGTTCTCAACATCGGATACAAAGCAGATGGTATCATTACCCGCAGCGAATATACAAACGAATCAAACGTTGACCTTCGCACGCTCGTACAGGTGAATGACACGATGGAGGCGAAGGTCCTCAAGGTAAACGACGGGGACGGACAGGTTCAGCTTACCTACAAGCGCCTTGTTGCGGAGAAGGGCAACAGGAGGCTGGAGGAGGCGTTCAATACGCAGGAAGTCCTCAAGGCGCCGGTCGCACAGGTGCTCTCCGGGGGCTTAAGCGTTATCGTGGACGAGGCGAGGGTGTTCATTCCGGCGAGCCTGGTGTCCAATACGTATGAGAAGAACCTTGAAAAGTACGCGGGACAGGAGATCGAGTTTGTGATCACTGAGTTTAATCCGCGCAGGAGAAGGATCATCGGCAACCGCAGGCAGATCCTTGCGGCGAGAAGAGCAGAGATGCAGAGAGAGCTTTTTGAGCGCATTGCAGTCGGCGATGTGGTAGAGGGTGTCGTCAAGAATGTTACGGACTTTGGCGCATTTGTCGATCTGGGAGGAGCGGACGGTCTGCTTCATATTTCCGAGATGTCCTGGGGACATGTGGAGAATCCGAAGAAGGTGTTCAAGGAGGGCGATCCGCTTACCGTTCTGATCAAGGATATCAAGGGCGACAAGATTGCGCTGAGCCTGAAGTTTGAGGATCAGAATCCATGGCTGACGGCCGGTGAGAAATACGCGATTGGCAATATCGTAGAAGGCAAGGTAGCGAGGATGACCGATTTCGGCGCATTCATTGAGCTTGAGCCGGGGATTGATGCACTGCTTCATGTATCGCAGATCTCTCATGAGCATGTGGACAAGCCGTCGGATATTCTCAAGACCGGTCAGATGATTGAGGCGAAGGTCGTTGACTTCAATGGCGTGGATCATAAGATCAGCCTCAGCATGAAGGCGCTCCAGACAGCGGCAGAAGCGGTTGAGGAGACGGAGGAAGCTCCGTCTGAGGCAGCTGCGGAAGCGGTTGAAGAGACGGAGAAAGCTCCGGCTGAGGCAGCGGCGGAAGCAGTTGAGAAGACGGAGGAGGCTCCGGCTGAGGCAGCTGCGGAGGCAGTTGGGGAGACGGAGGAGGTTCCGGTGGAGACAGCAGAAGAAGCGGCCGGGACTGCGGATCCCGAGGAGACGGCAGAGTAATGCGGCAGCAGCCCGGAGCAATGAAAGAATGTGTTCCGGGGGTTTCAATCGGTAATCGGGAAACATAAGGATGTAACATAGGACAAAAAGAGCGGCGGTGCATCTGCATCGCCGCTTTGTTGTTGCGATTTTCGCAACTCTCTGCAGGAGAACAACGGATCGGCTGCGCGGGCAGCCGATTGCTGTCTCTAGAAGTATCCGAATGTAGAACTCTTTGTGCTCCAATAGTAGAGCCGCCCGCTGGTATTGGTCTTCCCCTGTACTTTCTTTTTGGTCACGATGTATACGTAGTATGCCTTTTTGGAAGAGAATTTCTTCCCCTTCAGCTTAGTGATCGTGACGGAAGAGGTTTTACTGGTTACGGATTTGACCTTTTTGTAGCCCTTTGTCGGTTTGGTTGAGACATAGACGTCATATCCGGTCGCACCATTCACCTTTCCCCATTTGATTGTGAGCCTGTTTCCCTTGACTTTCACAGAATTCACACGCGGCTGGGTGAAGCAGTAGCATACATCTGACCACGGGCCGGTGTAGGTCTTGCCGTCGATTTCGCTGCTTGCACGTACCTGTACGGTATAGACCATTGAATTGGAGATTTTACTGACACTCAGACTTCCGGATGTCGTAGTACCGGCGGCTTTCTTTTTGCCCTTGTTTGTCTTGACGAGATATTCGTATTTCGTGTCATACGCCTGCTCGTCCCACTTGACATCCAATTTGTTGATAAGATACCACCATTTATCCTGATGGACGTTTGTCACCTTGCCGGGTGTAGTTTGGAAATAGCCGTAGTAATCGTTGGAATAGGTCTTCGTGCCGTCGTAGTTCGGATACGTATATTCCAGACGGACATAGTATTCACTGCCTGCCGCAAGGCCTGTGTACGTATAGGATGTGGCAGTCGCCGGGAGCGTGGTAATTGTATTTAAGTCACTGCTGGATGTCCCGATCTGGGCGGTATATCCGGTGACTTTGCTGGGTGCTGTCCACTGAATGGTGATGGAATTCGGCTGCGGATCGACCTGAGTAAGATTGGCCGCGCCCGCCCGGATCGTGAACATGAACGCGAACACGAAAGTCAGCAGCATGCCGGAGCGCAGAAACTTTTTCATTTGCGTTTTCATAAAATACCTCCTTAGATGAATTATAATATGAGTGAAATCGATATTATTATACAATATCTTACAGAATAATACTACATAAAATTTTATGTAACAAAAAAAGATACGGCAAAAGCATTTTTTACAGAGAATGAGAGGGAAAAATCAGAATAGATCATTAAAAGGCATATGCAGAAAAACAGGACGGGTACAGTAGAAGGAACCGTCCTGTTTCCAAAATAGATGTATTGCTGAATTGTAAAAGGATGCTCTCTGAGACAGAATACTGTGCGTCTCCGGAGATCACGCGCGCTTTACGATGACCTTCACCGGGCACTTCTCGGCGCACTTGCCGCAGCCGATGCACTTCTCGTAATCGATGTGGGAGATGCTGTTCTCCACATGGATCGCGTCGGACTCACACTGCTTCTCGCAGAGCTTGCAGGCGATGCAGCCGGCGGAGCAGACCTTCTTGACGGCGACGCCGCGGTCCTTGTTGGAGCAGCGCACCGCGTAAGGCGATTTGTCCGGGAGAAGCTCGATCAGGTGCTTCGGGCAGGCCGCCACGCACTTGCCGCAGGCGCGGCATTTCTCGCGGTCCACGCGCGCCACGCCGTCATGCACGGAGATCGCGTCGAACGGACAGGCCGCCGCGCAGGTGCCGAAGCCGATGCAGCCATAATCGCAGGTCCAGGGTGAGAGGCCGCTGGCTACCGCGGAGGCGCAGTCGCTGATGCCGACATAGTGCGCCCTTGCCGCGGCGTTCTCGCAGTCGCCGGAGCACTTGACGAAGGCGACCATCTTCTCGGTCTCCTCGGCGTCCACGCCCATGATGTGGGCGATCTT
>CANQIW010000055.1 GCA_947624055.1 uncultured Lachnospiraceae bacterium | reverse complement strand
CCGCGTGTCGATGCAGAGATAGACCTGTTTGTCCTCCGGAATCTTGACCCCGTAATTCTCTCCGTCCTCCATATCGATATAGCGATCCAGCACATAGATTGGTTCAAGTCCCGTCGCCAGCTCCACGAAGCTGTTCTGTACCTGAAGCGGCTCCCCGGCCTCGATATCCCAGTCGGCGATACTGTCCTTCACCATAAACCCGAGCGAGAGCGCGTTGTCGTTCTTGTACAGCGCCAGTTCCCCGTCCTCCGCGACGCGTTCAAACTGATACATTGTACGCGCGACCTTCGACGGAGATGCCAGATATCGAATGCCCAGCACGTCGTTTATCAGCTTTGTCACGCCGAGATAGCCGTTCTTGTTCGTGCGCGCTTCGATACCCAGACTGTCACAGAAGTTGACGACCGACTCCAGCATCGTGGAGTTGAACATGACCATCGCGTTCCCGCCCGCGTACATCGTCACATTGCGCATCCTCTGTCGGTCGATCTCGCTGCGGAAGAACTCGTTGTCATCCTGCTGCCGCATCATCGTCTGATAGGACTTCTGGTCGGCAATGTAGATACTCCGCGTCACGCCGTCGTTGCAGATGATCCCGTAGACCGCATTGGCAGATACCTCGACGAGCGCCACGCCCGCGACGATCCCGCAGAAAATCTGAAACCTCACACGCTTCGCCAGCCGCCCGAACAGGAACAGCACAAAGTACAGCGTGAGCAGCCCGAACGAGATATAGTAGACGTAATCCTTGATCTCCCCGCTGCGCTGCATATAGTCCGCGGCGACAAACCCTGCCGTCGCGACCCATGCAAAGACCAGCTCCGGAATATGAAAATCACGGATATGTCCGAGCGCGTCGTACGCCATCACGAGCAGGACGGCGATATAGAGAAATGCGAAACGGTTCGGCAGCCCATTCTGTATATGGAAGCCGTGCCAGACATAGTTCAGCATGTTAAACGAAAAGCTGAGCAGCAGCAGCGCGCACAGGCCGAAATGCGCAAGCCTCTCGCGGAGACGGATCTTCCCGTCGAATATGTAGAGCACCCCGAGCAGCACCGCCGCCATACCGCAGTAGACATTGAGACCGACCTGCGAATTGGAAATGTTGACCGGTGTCATGAACGCCATATGGTTCTCCAGCAGACCCCAGAGGCTCTCATAGAATTTCACAGTCGTCGGGAACGTGTTGCTCTGCATGGATTCGGACGCGCTTAAGCCCGCATAAGACGGGATCAGCACGAGCGCCGCCATTCCTCCCGCCAGAAGCGCATACCACGCGAAGGTCAGGCTGCTTCGGAGCACCTGCTTCGCGTTGATCCTGCGGCACGAGATCCACCGCACCAGATAGTACAGGCAGGAAAAAATACAGAGCATAAACCCGATGTAATAATTGCACCAGAGCCCGTAAAACAGAGACAGCCCGAACATCCGGCCGCTCCCGCCCCTGACGATGCGCTCGATCCCCATCATGATCAGCGGCAGCATCGCGATGCTGTCGAGCCACATGAGATTGAAATAGTAGCCGATCACAAAATTGCTCAGCGCGAACATCATGCCGAACACAACCGGCAGATATTTTCGCTGCGGATCTCTGCGGTGCAGATACCAGGAAAAGCAGCCGCCGCAGAGCCCGATCTTAAAGAGAATCGCAAAATCCATGAAATCACAGACATTTTCCCTCGGAATGAACGCCATCAGGAAATTCAGCGGGCTTGCCATGTAGTAGGCGTAGGTCGACCAGAAATTGTAGCCGAGCCCTCCGGAGAACGAGTACAGCAGCGACTGGCTGTCCTGCAGTTTTCCGTGGAAATCCGTGTAGAATGGAAGGTACTGGTGCAGGGAATCTATGATCAGCACCGTGTTGTCCCCGAACGGCCACATGCCGAACGCGATAAATCCGGCCGCAGCCACCAGCGCAGACAGGACAAACCCTGCCGCAAAGAACCTCCGGCCGCGCTTTTTCTCCGCCAGTCTCTCCACGGAAACAGCCTCGGAGTCCTCGTCCCTGAACACCACAAAACGGCTGATCAGGTAATTCAGCACCAGGATCACAACCTGGATGACCAGCTTTGCGATCATGTCCTGCAAGCCCCAGACACTGCTTAAAAGCACGACGCCGAACACCTCCACGACCATCGTGCCGAGACGCATCCCGATAAAGCTCGCAGCCTCCTTGAAAAGTGCTCCGGGAGACGCCGCCCTGTGCTCAAAGACGAACAGCTTATTCACCACATAGGCGAAGAGGATCGACAGCAGAACGGCCACGGTGTTCGCCGCTGTGACGTTCAGCCCGACCAGGTTCCGCATTACATAGGTAAGTACCAGATTCACACCGGTTGTACAACCGCCGAAGAAAATGTAGCGGACCGCCCGGTTATGTATAAATTTTTTCATAAAAAGACTCCATTCTGCCGCCTTTTTGCCGACGGCATAAGCAGCGATGAAAAAGTGGTTTTTCACACTCTGATCTTCTCCCGCAGGCAGAACGAATAGATCATGCGCTCCTTCACTGGGCGTCCGGTCAGCTGTTCAAGCGCCTGCGCGTAGTAATCCAGCTGCGCCCTGTATTTGTCCGCAAGGGTCTGCGCACAGTCCGCCTGGTCGGTCTTGTAGTCGAGCAGGACGATCTCGTCCCCCTCGATGAAATACGCGTCGATAATTCCCTGGACGAGCACCGTCTCCTGCGGGCTGTAGCCGCTGCGGATCTCATTCGCCGGAACTCCGAGCACGAAGGGCCGCTCCCGATACAATTGTCCCGCAAGCGCCGCCCTGCGCATCCGCCCTCCGACGTCGCTTTGCAGAAATGCGCCGATATCCTCAAGAGAGATTGCCGCGGCCTCGTCCCCGGACATTTTACCACAACTTATCATTTCTTCCAACTGTATTTGCAGGATATCCCGCAGTCCGGATCCGTCCGCCTGCTCAGCGGCGCGTCCGAAATCAAGATTCTCCATGAACGCGTGATAAACGGTACCCCTGGCCGCCCCGGTAATTTCCTCCTTTTCCTTCCGGAACTCCGGGATCAGCGGAATCACAGTCTCCTCACGGTACAGCTCCGTCATGTCCTCATCCTCCGGAATGTGGGACAGCTTTTTCAGCTCGGAGACAGACAGCTTCCCGGGAATCCCTGCATTCGCCGCATAGGGATACTCCGAATCAAAAGTTTTCTGCAGATAGACCCGCGCCGCCTCATCATAGCAGACTTCCGGGTCGAGCGCAAGAAGCTCTCTCAGGCAGAGCGTATCATTGCTGTCCTCCCGCCGCTGTTCCTCTTCCTCGTCGCTGACATCAGAGATCCGCAGAACAAACGGAGCGTCCGCCGCCGCCGGATGCCGCAAAAGCGCCGGCACGACCCAATCCAGATAAGAGGATGCCGAGGACAGCCACGTGTAGGAGAGCTGTTCCCCGCGATACCCGGCAGCGGTCTGCCAGCGCTCCATCTTGTTCTCAAGGTCGCCTGCGCTTCCTGTCAGGATCAGTTTTTCCTTCGCGCGCGTCATCGCCACATACAGGACGCGAAGCTCTTCTCCAAGGCTCTCTTCCATCGTCTTCTGCCGGATCGCGCGCTTTAAGAGCGTCGCCCGGCGCGTCCGAAGCACGGGATCCACAAAATCGCAGCCGACGCCGAACTCCGGATGCAGGATGATGCGGCTGCGCGCGTCCGTCTCGTTGAACTGCTTGCCGAGACCGCTCACAAAAACGATAGGGAACTCCAGACCCTTGCTCTTGTGGATGCTCATGATGCGGACCGTATTGCCCGCCTCGGAATCGATGCTGGCTTCCCCGAAGTCCGCCTCGTATTTTTTCAGATTTTCAATATAACGCACAAAATGGTACAGGCCGCGGTAGCTCGTCGTCTCGTACGCAATCGCCTTCTCGACGAGCATGTCAAGGTTGGCTTTCCTCTGCCGTCCGGCCGGGAGAGCCTCCGCGTACGCACCGTACCCGGTCACGTCCAGCAGCTCCCACAAAAGCAGGTGCACCGGCGTGTGCGCGCACTTTTCGCGCAGCCGCCCAAAGGTCTCAAAAAACCTCCGCAGCTTTTCCTTCAGCCGCAAATCTTCCCCGGAAGCACAGTACTCCTGACAGCAGTCATAGAAATATTTCTCTCGGGAAACGCTCCGCACCTGCGCGAGCGCCTCGTCGGAAAATCCCCCGATCGCGCTTCTCAGCACGGCCGCCAGCGGAATATCCTGCACCGGATTGTCCAGGATCTGCAGATATGCCAGCACCGTCCGGATCTCCACCGCCGAGAAATAGCCCTTCTGCGAGCCGGTCACGCAGGGGATCCCCATGTCTCCGAGCACCTCGCCGAAGGTCTCCGCCCAGCCGCTGACCGTGCGCAGCAGGATCACGATGTCCCCATACCGCGCCGGGCGGTACCGCTCCTCCTCCCTGTCCCAGACAGGCGCGATCCCGACCAGCTCCCGGATGCGCCGGCCCACGAGCCTCGTCTCCTCGCGCTGCCGCTGGCCGCTCTCCGCCTCCAGCAGCAGGAGCTCCGATGAGAGAAGATCCTCATCTGCTCCTTTGGCATACTCCGCTCCCGGATACAGCGCCGCGTCCTCGTCGTAGACGATCTCCCCGGGGTGCCGCGTCATGATCTGCCGGAAAACGTAGTTCACGCCGCCGAGTACCTGTGTCCGGCTGCGGAAATTCCGATGCAGGTCGATGCGGCAGTTCGCGTCCTGTTCTCCCTCCGGCTGCGCCCCTATGACCGGGTAAGTCCTGTACTTTTCCAGAAACAGCTCCGGCCTCGCCAGCCGGAAGCGGTAGATGCTCTGCTTGACGTCGCCCACCATGAACACATTATGCGCGCCGCAGCCCCTGCCCGCGACGCTGTTCAGGATCAGCTCCTGCACCAGATTACTGTCCTGGTACTCGTCGATCATGATCTCCTCAAACGTCTCCGCGTACTCCCGCGCCGCAGCAGCAGGCATCTCATGGCCATCCTTTCTCTCCACAAGGATCCGGAGCGCAAGATGCTCCAGATCCCCGAAATCCACAAGATTCTGCTCGGTCTTTTTCTGCGCGAAACGCTCCATGAAATCTTCCGTGAGCCGTGTCAGAACGCGCGCCAGAAGTCCGCTTTTCTCATATTCCTGCTGCAGGTCTTCAGGCTTTCCGTAGTAATAGCATTTCCGCAGAGCGGTCAGCATGGCCTTGACCTCGTCCCGCATGTTCTGCGCCTGATGTCTTTTCACCGGGTCGATCGAATCGTCCTTCTTTGTGCTAAGGCGCGCGAACGCTTCCATCCGCGCGAATCCCCGGGCGTATCCCTCGTAGCCTCCGCGTCCTTCGACGCCTCCTGCACGTCCGCTCTCCCTGATCCCGTCCAGAAGCTCCAGATCGGATTCCAGCGCGGCGATATACGGATACGGACCGTCCGGCTCCCGCGCGATCCGAAGCGCCTCCCCGATCTGGTCGCGCATATCCGAGAGCTGGCGGTCTGTGTCTTCCAGAACATACGCAAGCCACGCCGGTGTGTCCGCCCCCTTCGCGGACGGCTCTGACGACGCCCCGTCCCTGGCATCGGTCCGCCCGGCATTTCCAGGCGAAGTAATACGATCCGTCACATACCTCTCCCGGCACTCCCGCAGCCAGTCCAGCGGCCACGGCTGTCCGAGCGCAAAATGATAGATCTGGAGGATCGTCTCCTCGATGGCGTGATCGCTCTTGCCGGTCGTGAACAGCTCCAGAAAACGATGAAATTCCTCATCCGCATCCTCGTACGCGGCGTCCACCGTCTCCTTCACTGTGTCCTGTTCGAGCAGCAGTATCTCTCCTTCGTCGGCCACCCGGAACGCCGGATCGATACCGATCGTCTGGAAATGACTGCGCAGCACATGCAGGCAGAAGCTGTGGATCGTCGTGATCTTCGCGTTGTGTACCAGTACGAGCTGACGCTGGAGATGCTCGTTCTCCGGCTCCTCCTCCGCGCGCTGCTCCAGCGCGTCGCGAATCCGCTCACGCATCTCGGCCGCCGCCGCGTTCGTGAAGGTCACCACAAGCAGCCGGTCAATATCGACCGGCCTTTCTCCCGTGATCATATCCAGGATCCTGGCCACCAGCACCGCTGTCTTGCCCGATCCCGCCGCCGCGGAGACCAGAATGTTGCGGCCGCGTGTGTCTATGACCCTCTGCTGTTCCTCCGTCCACTTCACTGCCATGCCCTTATTCCCACTCTCTGCTTTCCGCCATCTGCTTTTCTCTCTGCTCCCGCTCCGGCCGAGCCGCGTCTTCCCCCTCAGCCGACGCCGTCTCCGTCTTGTCAGACTCCTTTTCCGGATCGTTCTCTCCCGCCTCTGCCGCGATCCTCTCCCACGCCTTGTCCTTTGTCAGCTTTGCCGTCCGTTTTCTGTATCTGCCCGGAATCTTTCGGTCAAAACCGCAGACGTCCGCGTAGACACAAAAATCGCAGGCGCTGTGCGTCTTATCCTCAAAGGGACTTGCCTCGATCCTTCCCTGCAGGATCTCCCCGGCCATATCCTCCATCTTCTTCTTCACAAAATCAGAGAGCTGTCCGAACTGCTCCGTCGTCGCCGCGGCGGAGACCGCCTTCAGCGTTCCGTCCTTTTTCAGTCCGGCCGGAATCACCAGCGAATCCCCTGCAAGCTGTCCGTCCAGCATGCGAAGCACCTGCGCGTCGCTGTTGAGGAGCCCGTCCGGGCGCAGTTTTTTCAGCAGCTTCTCCCGCATCTGATCGTCGGTCGCGTCCTCCTCGCGCTCGAGCACCGGATCGTCCAGGTGGTAATAAAAGATGCCGGCGGGAATCACCCGCACGCCGTCATTTTCTGGCAGCGCATTCTCCCCCTGCGGCTCTTTGGCCTCCTGCGCGTTTCCTCCCGGCTGCGCGGCTTTCGCAGTCTGCCCCTGCAGTCTGCGCTCCATCTCAAGCGCCGCGTTCAGATAGACGACGAGCTGCAGCTGCATTCCGTAATAGAGCGAGACAGGGTCGAATCTGGTCGTCCCGGACTTGTAATCCACGATCTTGACGTACACGGCGTCGCCCGCCTTCGCCGTATCGATACGGTCGATCCGCCCCTGAAGCCTTATCGTTCCGCCCTCGCCGAAGCGCACATGTACGGCCTCGAGGTCGCCCGCGTCCGCGAAGGATACCTCAAAGCCCGTCGGCCGGAACTCGCCCGCGCACAGCTGCTCGTGCATCGCCCAGGCGGCGCGGCACAGGATCCGTTTGACCCGGCACAGCGTATATTCCTCCCGCGCGCTTCCATGCAGAACGCCGGCTCCGTACTCGCGCGCGACCTCATCCGCGCAGGCTTCCATGAGCGCGCTCTGCTCCCCGGCCGTGATCTCCGTCCAGTCGCGGCCCTCCCCCTGCAGTCGCCTGGAGAAAAGCTCCATCGCCCGGTGAAAAATGATACCAAGATCAACCGCACGTATGCCGTAGAGCTCCCGCTCGGAAAGCCGAAGCCCATAGGCCGCGAAATGCGCGAACGCGCACGCCGCGAACTGTTCCAGCCTTGTCACGCTCGCCGTCATCGCCTCGCCGTACAGTTCCTTCGACGTATGGTATGACAGGCTCCCCTGCGCGCCGCACGCAAACGCCGCGCGCACGAGTCCGCGCACACGCTCCCGGTACTGCCCGTCCCGAAGGCAGGATGCGTACAGCTCCAGCCACTCCGCGCTCCGCTGCCCTTCCCGGAGCTCCTGCAGCCCGCGCGTCAGGTACAGCATTCCGTTTTCCTTCGTTGTCACCTGATACACGCTGCTCCCCGCATCCTGCTCCTGCACGATCCGCATATCAGGGAACAGCCTGCGGATCACCGAGATCAGATAGGACGGCCGCATCGCCTGCCCTTCCCCGCTCGCGGCGCACCAGGACAGATACAGATGATCCTGCGGCTTTGTCAGATTCTGATACAGATAGAAGCGCTGCGTATAACTGTTCTCCCGCTGCGAAGGCGCAAGCTCCACCCCGGAGCCCTTCAGCAGCTCCCTCTCCAGATCGGATACGATCCCGCCGTCGTCCGCGCGCGAAGGTACCCAGCCGTCATTCAGACCCAGGAAAAACAGCAGCTTCACATGTGCGAGACGCGAGCGCTCGATATCACCCACCTGCACCTGATCGATCCCGGGCGGAATGATGCCGACCCGCGCCTCCGCGAATCCCGCGTCCAGGATCTCCGAAAATTCACTCCCGCTGATCTGCTCCTCCCCGAGCAGATCAACCATCTCGTCGAGAAGCGCGATCAGGATCCCATAGATCTGGCTGTACTCCCGCGCCTCCTCCCGCGCGCCGTCCTCCTCAAGAGAAAACTCCCGGTCTTTCAGCTGCTGCTGCACATGACACGCCTCCAGCAGTTCACACAGCGCGTCCGCGTACTGCCGCGTGGTCGCGCCCTTCTGACACATCCTGCGCGCAAACGGCAGGAGCGCGGCCATCGCCCGCTCCCGCAGCTCATTGCAGCGCTCCAGTTCCTCCGGACTCATCCCCTGCGGGAAAAACGTCCACTCCTTCTCCCAGCGGGAACGGCCCCTGATCCCCGCGGCCAGCACATAGTTCTCCAGGCGATCCGTCTCCTCCTGCGTCAGGCCGACCATCCCCGTGCGCAGACAGCGAAACACCGCCTCATACGAGAAATTCTTCTCCGCCATATTCAGAGCGCCCCGCACGAATTCCAGACAGGGGTTCAGCAGGATGTGCCGGGTCTCGTCAAGGAATGCCGGAACCCCGTACATCGGAAATATTTTTTTTATATAATTGTCATAGGAACTCAGATTGCCCGTGATCACGGCAATATCCCGGTAACGGTATCCTTCCTCCCGCGTCAGGCGGCTGATCGTGCGCGCCGCGAAGTGCACCTCCTGCGCCGGCGTGGAAGCCGTGTGCAGAGAGATCTCCGCGTCTCTTTCCGCCGATCGATATATTTCCCGTCTTCCGCGGAACAGATTCCGCTCCAGATGCTTCAGCATCCCGCCCTCGCGAAAACGCGGAAGTCCTCTCCTGCCGAGCACGACAGGCTCTTCGATCGACGCGGCCTCCCGCGCCGCCTCGCTGACATCGCGGATCATCCGCTTGCTGAGCGCGAACAGCTCGTGTTCCCGGATCTCCCCGTAGAACGCCTCCCGCGCGTCGATCGTCACCGTCATCCACACGCGGGGGCACAGCGCAAGCAGCTCGCGCAGCACCTTCATCTGGGACGGCGTAAAACCGGTAAATCCGTCGAAGGCAAGCGTGCTCTTTTTCAGCAGCTCGGAATCCGGCGCCACCTGACAGAGCACGTCCATCAGTTCCTCCGGCTTCATGAAGCGATCCCTCTGATATTCCAGAAAAGCGCGGTAGAGTACCCTCAAATCCGCAAGCTTCGCGGCAAGCAGCGGCCGCGCGCCGGCGAACTCCTCCATCTGCCGCATCTCAAAGTCCGTGACCTCATACTGCATCAGCTCGGAGAGCATGGACTTGACTTCCGATACATAGCCGGGCCGGTTCATCCGGCTGCCGAGCACCTGCAGGGAATCCTTCTGCTCCATCGCCACCCTGCGCAGCATCAGATTCTTGCCTGTCTCCGTGAGCACGCTCCGCCTGTCCGCCCCGACCTCCTCAAAGATGCGATGCGCAAGCCTCCGAAAGCTGAGAACGTCGATGTTCATAATGCCCCCGTCCGGGTGCGTCAGCACAAAATCCCTCTGCGTCTGCATCGTGAACTGCTCCGGCACGATCACGATATAGCTGCGTTCCGGATGTCTGCGCGACTCCTCGATCAGAGTCTGACAGAGCCACCGAGATTTTCCGCTTCCTGAGCTTCCGAAGATAAATTGAAGAGACATGTTTCCACCTCTGCCTGGCACCGCAAAGCCACTGTTCCCTGCGGACGCCGGCCTATTTTCACCAGTTTTCGTTTACTTATTTTGATCCCTCATCCTGTTTGCGCACAATATAGGACTCTGTCTCCACCGGGAGGTGCTGCTTCCGCAGGGAGTGCTCCGCGAGGCGCTTGATCAGATAATACAGCGTCGCAAAGAGCGGCACGCCCACGATCATGCCAAGGAAGCCCAGCAGCTTTCCGAAGAGCAGCATCGACACCGTCACGTACAGGGCTGAGAGCCCGGTCGAGTTGCCGAGGATCTTCGGACCGATGATGTTGCCGTCGATCTGCTGCAGGATGACGACAAAAATAATGAAGACCACACACTTCGCCGGCGATACCAGAAGGATCAGGAACGCGCTCGGAACCGCCCCGATGAACGGGCCGAACATCGGGATAATGTTCGTCACGCCGACGATCACGCTGACCAGCAGCGCATAAGGCATCCGCAGGATCGTGAGGCAGACAAAACAGATCACGCCCACGATCAGGGAGTCGACGAGCTTGCCGGAGATGAAGCCGCTGAAGATACGATCCGTCTGCCCCACCGCCTCCAGCACGGCGTCATTGAACCTTTTGTTATGGCTGACCGCGAAGAACAGCTTGCGGCACTGCGCGATGTAGCGTTCACGGTCCAGCAGCAGATAGATCGACACGATGACCGCCACGCAGAGGCTGACCATCATGGAACCGATCGAGAGCACCTGACCGGAGATCGTGGATACCGTGGAGAGCAGATGCGTCCGGATCCAGTCCGTCAGATAAGTCTCGGCGGACTCGACCATCTGCATCACCGCAGCGCTCGCCTCGCTGTCGGACTTGAGGTACGCGCTGATCCTGTCAAGCTGCGCCTGCAGCTGGCCGGGCAGTACCCTGACAAGCTCGCTCACGCTTTCCGCCAGCTGCGGCAGGACGATCGCACAGAACAGCGCCAGCACCGCAAACGCCAGGAGCAGCGCGGCAAACACGGCCGCGGTCCGCGCGAACTTTCCAAGCTTCCGGAATTTCTTCTCCAGAAACGCCGCGACCGGACACAGCAGGTACGCCAGCACCATACCGATCAGCACCGGCTCCAGTGCCGAGAGAACGACCGAAAACATTCCTCCGATCCGATCCAGACGAAAGATCAGAAAGAAGAACACGATCGTCGCAGTCAGACTGAAAAAGATCGTCAGGCCAAGCCTGATGTAATCCTGTTTTTTCTGTTCCATAACACAACCCCCTCGTCACATTAGATATGCGGCAGATTTCTCACGAATTTCTCAATCATTGTACACCAGATAGAAGTTCCAGTGTTTTAATTTTTTATTAAATTGGGCGCATGCTAATGATTCTGTATTCTCAAAAAAACTTGACAAGAAAAAAGCATTATCTTATTATTTATTTTGTAGGCAAATCTGCCATGTATTTTCATTTGAAGGAGGATGATTATTATGAAAAAATGGACAAAGGCTTTCGCTGCACTCGGACTTGGCGCCGCGCTCGCGGTCACCGCTGTCGTTCCGGCTATGGCTGAGGAGGACAAGACATGGATCATCGCGACCGACACCGTGTTCCGCCCGTTCGAGTTCACGAACGAGGATGGCGAGTTCGTCGGCATCGACGTCGATATCGTAGCCGCGATCGCTGAGGATCAGGGCTTCAAGTATGAGATGCAGAGTCTCGGCTGGGATTCCGCCATCGCTGCCTGCCAGTCCGGTCAGGCGAACGGCATGATCGCCGGCGCTTCCATCACGGA
>CANQIW010000054.1 GCA_947624055.1 uncultured Lachnospiraceae bacterium | reverse complement strand
TGAGGGTCGGGCGTTTGCGCAATGAAAAACAGGCGCGAACCGAAGATACCGACCAGCGCGAACACGAAATAGCTGCACAAGGTCAGGAGAATGCTGTTGTTCGCGGCCCTGTTCGCCTGCTCATAGTTTTTTTCGCCAAGACTTCTTGAGAGCAGCGCGTTGACGCCGACGCCCGTGCCGGAAGCCACCGCGATCATCAGGTTCTGGATCGGGAAGGCCAGAGACACCGCGGTCAGGGCGTTCTCGTTGACGCGGGAGACGAAAATGCTGTCCACGACGTTGTACATTGCCTGCACGAGCATCGAGAGGATCATCGGAAGCGACATCGTGAGAATAAGCTTCGGGACCGGCATGACGCCCATCTTGTTCTCTTCTCTCGGCATTTCAGTGAATTCGTTTTCCATATAGTTCGGAGCCCCTTTCTTTTATTATTTGTATCAGGAAAATGTATTAAGAAAAAGATTACTTACAATTCAGAACGGCCATCGCCGGAATGCCGCTTGCAAAATCGTAGAAAATTATGTAAAATAGCGGCACTTGCTATTGTATAAGGAATAAAAAATCTTGTCAATTGTTTTCTTGACAAAACAGGAATGGGCCGCTATACTTGGAACAAAGCTGTGAAGGGAACAAGTAGGAGACAGGGAAACATACAGAAAGTTGCCGATTGATGAGAGGCGCATGCAGAATCTGTTTTTGAATACATCCCGGAGCTTCGCACCGAACCATGCCGAAGCAGAGACATGAATTATGGATCAGGCAGTCATGGATCATGAAAATCTGCGATTTGGTGACCTTGTAGTCATTGCGATTATGGATTATGCGGTATCAGTAGGCTGCGGCGGAGTAGACGGCCGTTATCCTGTCGGAGTATTTACCGGTGTTATGTGAGGACGTTTTAGAAGAAGTCCCGAAACAGAATACGGCATCCGGTGTATACTCGTTGAGGCAGTCGGTGTGAGCCGATTGTGAAATAAGGTGGTAACACGGGATTTAACTCTCGTCCTTATGAGAAGTAAGGCGGGAGTTTTTTGCATAATAAAATAGATTATCTCCCGCGGAACGAAGACAAGGAGGAAACAGACATGCAGATTTATGACGAGCTGGTGGCTCGCGGGCTGATCGCCCAGGTGACGGATGAGAAAGAGATCAGGGATTTGGTGAACAACGGAAAGGCGACGTTCTACATCGGCTTCGACCCGACGGCGGACAGCCTGCATGTGGGGCATTTTATGGCGCTGTGCCTGATGAAGCGCCTGCAGCAGGCCGGGAACAAGCCGATCGCGCTGATCGGCGGCGGCACGGCGATGATCGGGGATCCGTCTGGGCGGACGGACATGCGTCAGATGATGACGAAGGAGACGATTCAGCACAACGGCGACTGCTTTAAGAGACAGATGAGCCGCTTCATCGACTTCTCGGACGGGAAGGCGCTGATGGTCAACAACGCCGAGTGGCTGCTGGATCTGAATTACGTGGACGTGCTGCGCGAGGTGGGGCCGCATTTCTCGGTCAACCGCATGCTGACTGCGGAGTGCTACAGGCAGAGGATGGAGCGGGGCTTAAGCTTCCTCGAGTTCAACTACATGATCATGCAGAGCTACGATTTCTACGCATTGTTCCAGAAGTACGGCTGCAACATGCAGTTCGGCGGCGACGACCAGTGGAGCAACATGCTCGGCGGCACGGAGCTGATCCGGCGCAAGCTCGGCAAGGACGCCTACGCGATGACGATCACGCTGTTGCTGAATTCCGAGGGCAAGAAGATGGGCAAGACGCAGAGCGGCGCCGTGTGGCTCGACCCGAATAAGACGTCTCCGTTTGATTTCTACCAGTACTGGCGGAACGTGGCGGACGCGGACGTGCTCAAATGCCTGCGGATGCTGACGTTTCTGCCGCTGGAGCAGATTGACGAGATGGATAAGTGGGAGGGCAGCCAGCTCAATCAGGCGAAGGAGATCCTCGCCTACGAGCTGACGAGCCTGGTACACGGCGAGGAAGAGGCGAAGAAGGCGCAGGATGGCGCGCGCGCGCTGTTCTCCGGCGGCAATACAGAAAATATGCCGATTGTGGAGATCGCAGAGGCGGATCTGACGGACGGAACAATCGACGTGATCTCGCTGCTTGTGAAGGCCGGTCTCGAGAAGTCCCGCTCGGACGGACGCCGCGCGATCGAGCAGGGCGGTGTGTCTGTGGATGGCGACAAGGTGACGGATGTGAAGGCGGTTGTAGAGGGAGAGAAGCTCTCGGGTGAGGGCATCGTACTGCGCCGCGGCAAGAAGAAATTCTGCAGGGTGACACTGGCGTAACCACTGATCTGAGCGATAGCGCTGTGCCGCCATCCGGTTCGGAGACTGCGCAGCGATGGAAGGAGAGACGGATATGACAGAGGAGCAGCAGAAAAAGATCAAAAACAAGCTTACCGTGCTGACGTTTGGCATTATTTTCCTGTTGGCGGTTCTTTTGATCGTTCTTGCGACGACGAAAAGGATGAGCACGATCTGGTTTCCGCTTGGGACAGGGACGCTCCTTGCGCTGTATTGGGTGGTTGCGGACGTTTTACCGGTGATCTGGCTTCGCCAGTTTGAGGATAAGACGGAGAGCCAGAAGCGCTCTTACTATATTTATGCCCTGATCGACGCGGTAGGGCTGGGCGACCTGCTTTACTTCATCATGAGCCTGACGAGCATGACAGGGGCTCTTGTCTATGTCGCGAGTGTTTTTCTGAAAAAGCGCTTCCATGATGAATTTCTCGGCGTGAATCCGGAGCCTCAGGAGGAAGACTCGCCGGAGTCCTCTGAGACGGCAGAAGACCCGTTGGAAGGATCCTCCGGGGAGCCGGAGAAGGAAAGCTTACCGGATTCCGCAAAGCAGGACGGGAAATCGGCAGCAGCCATAGAAAAATGATTCGGCATGTAAGCTTTTCCGGTGTCATATATATAGAGAAAAAACACCGGGTGCAGTATGAGAGCGAAGCATGTCAGAAACAGTGACGAGAAAAGGCCGGAACGAAACGGTTTGTTTTCGGAGTTTGGAGCCAGAATTGCAAGGTCTCTGTTTGTTTGGGGACTTGCGGCAGTTCTGGCTTTCTCTGCGTATATGGGATTTGGAAGGATTGCGAAGCAGCGTAAGCCGCCGGAGAACACGCCGATTTCCCTTACGGACGGTCAGGGCTGCGAGTATACAGAGACTTCTGCTCCGGGCGGTCAGGGCGGCGAGTATACGGAGACTTCCGCTCCGGACGGGCAGGGCGGTGAGTATACAGAGATTTCCTCTCCGGGCGGATCGGGCAGTGAGTATGCGGAAGCCGCTGCGATGACAGGAACGGTTGAAAAGAGCGCGGGCATGCCGTCCGGACAGCCGGATGAGCGGAAGCAGGGAACGCGGTCAGACCCGGCGGAGCGCAGGCGTGTGGCGCTCACATTTGATGACGGTCCGCATCCGGTCTGCACAAAGGAACTGCTGGACGGGCTGAAGGAGCGCGGCGTGAAGGCGACCTTCTTTGTGATCGGGGAGAACATCCCGGGCAACGAGGATCTGATCCGGCGTATGGATGAGGAAGGGCATCTGATCGGGAACCATACGTACGATCATGTGAAGATCAGCGATATGAGCAAGGCGGACGCCTGCAGGCAGATCGAGAGGACGAGCGCCCTGATCCGTGAGCTGATCGGGAAGGACACGGAGTTCGTGCGGCCGCCCTTTGGCGAGTGGAACAAGGAGCTGGAGTGTTCCTTTGTGATGATTCCGGTGCTCTGGGATGTGGATCCGAAGGACTGGACGACGGGAAATGTGTCGGATGTCGTACGGAGAGTGCTGGAGGACACAGAGAACGGAGACATTATTCTTCTGCACGACTGTTACAGCTCGTCCGTGCAGGCGGCTCTTCAAATCGTGGATGAGCTGCAGGGACAGGGATATGAATTTGTGACGGTGGATCAGCTGATCCTGGAGTGAGCGGAGATTGTGCAGCTGATGAATTATGTAATTTTGCGTGATGAGGATAAAATATTCTGTGTTTAGCGCGAAAGCTATGAAATATATCTAGAATTTTTTTGTGAGTCACAAAAAGGTCTCGCAATTCGCGGCACTTTCGTGTATAATACCAATAAGATTTTTTTGTGACTGGGCTAAAGGTACGATTCGGCGGTGATCCTGCACGAAGTCGGAAACGGAGACATCTGGCTGAGACGGAGCCGGCATAGGGCAATTCGGGGAATCGAGTGGAGAGAAGGCTTCAACAGAACAGAGTGGAGATATGAAAAAAAAGATAAAGCTGCAGTTATTTGGAAAGTTTACACTGATAAACGGACAGAAGATCCTGGATGAAGAGACGCTGCATTCGAAGAAGCTGATTCGCCTGTTGGCCTACATTATTGTCAACAGGGATTCGATCCTGTCTCATCAGAGGCTGATCGAAGTATTCTGGGAAGATGAGAGCAGAAGCCCGGAGGGCGCGCTGAAGAATCTCATGTATCGCCTGAGGATGGCCATGAAGGACTTTGGGGAGGAGCAGTTTATCTGTACGCTGCCGGGGGCATACCAGTGGAATCCCCAGATAGAGGTGGAATCGGACTATGAGCGGTTCGAGGCTCTGGCGACGACGGCGCGCGGGCTGAAGATCACCGATGCGGATGCGGAGCGGGTCTGTGAGGAGGCGATTGCCTGCTTTCAGGGAAATATTTCGGCCAGGATTGCAGAGGAGCCGTGGCTCCTTTCGAGGACGATCTGGTATCAGTCGTTGTTCATGGATCTCGCGAAGATGCTCTGCGAGATCTATAAGAATGCCCGGAAGTGGGATTTGCTGGAGAAGGTATGTAATCAGGCGCTGGCGGTGGATGCGTACGACGAGGATATTCATTGCTGGATGCTCGAGAGTCTGAAGGGTCAGAAGAAATATAAGCTTGCAGTCAGCCATTACGAGAGAGCCGGAAAGCTTTTTTATGAGAATATGGGGATCCGGGTTTCAGATCGCATGCAGGAGATCTATCAGAATCTGATGCATGAGAGCGGCGGATCGATCTCCGATATAACGGGAATGATCGACGAGACCAGGGAGCATGAGCGGCCGTCGGGGGCTTATCTGTGCGAGTATGGCGTGTTCCGCCAGATCTATCGCATAGAAGCGCGGCGGGTCACGCGGCTCGGGATCGCTGAGTATATCATGATGATGACGATGCAGACGAAGGGCTTTTGTCTCGCGGATGATACGGCAGGTTCTGAGATCGGAAAAGCGATGGATATTCTGGAAAAAATGATCTGCGAATCCCTGCGGGCCGGGGATGTGGTCGCGCGGTACAGCCCGACACAGTATATCATCCTTCTGCCTGCCTGTTCCTTTGAATCCGGTACGACGATTGCTGACAGGATCCGCAGGAATTTCCGAAAGCATGCGGGGAGATATCACTGTGACGTGGCGTATGAGCTGGCGGAGATTTCTGCCATGGCGTGAAGTTTCAATTTTGGCGTTTCGGTTGTTTTTTGGGCGAACCGCGGGCATTTGTCTGCCGCGGTTTTTTTATGCGCAGACCCGCGGGAGGACAAATTTGCCGCTGTCACAGGATTTAAATATCGCGTATATAATAGAATGACATTCCGGAAAGAGGTATGCTATGTATGGTGAAATGAGGGGCAAACCGGATTACGGGCAGGTTATGGAAGGGCAGCAGGAGGCAGAGCGGGAGCTGCGCAGACTGCAATCGATGTATCCGGATATCGCGAAGCAGCTGCTGCCCTGCATCGAGGAAGAATGTGACAAGATGGAGTATGAGGGGAGTCCGATGTTTGACGAGTATCCGGACCGGACGACGCTCTGGCGCATCGAAGAGCGCATTTTTGACCGGGCAAAGGATCTGCTCCGGGCGGAAGAGATGCAGGAACCGGAGGAGGTTCTTTCGATGCAGCATCGGGAGCCCTGTGCAGGCGCCGCCGGAAAAAACCGGCTGAAGGATCTGATCAGGGTGCTCCTTTTGAACGAGATGCATCACCGCAGATGCAGACACCGCGGACTCAGGTCGGAATTGCCATTTTCCGCGGTTAGTGGTATAGTGTAAAGAAAATGCGTTTTACCGGATGACTGAGAAGGCAACGGGCGGTTATCGGTAAATACTTTGGGATGGGGCATACTTTTATGCAGGATACTTTTTCTCTGATAAAAAATATCATTGTTCGGATCGTCGTACTCGCGGCAATCTTTGTCGTTGCCGTGCTCAGTTTCAGCCGGCTGATCAACCAGACGGCGCCGAGCACGGCGGAGGCGATGGAAAATTCGACATTTCCTCTTGTCTACATGAGGGAAAACGGAGTCAGCTACAACTGCCTGCACGGATACGCGCAGGAGATGGATGTCGAGTACATCCGTGATACTGTGACCGTACTGTCGGATGATCATCGGCTGAATATTCAGATCCAGCCCTTTGGCACAAATATTGAGGCGATCTCTTACGAGGTTCTGACGCTGGACGGCATAGATTCGCTTGAAAACACGAATGTGATCAGAACCGCGGAAGAGGATGGCTATATTACGGCTGAGCTTCAGCTTCAGAATCAGATGCTGCTTGGCCAGGAATATATTCTGAAGCTTCAGGTGACCGTGGGAGGCAGGGAAATCTGGTATTATACGCGGCTTCTTCTCGAGGACGGGCTGCACCTGGATTCTTATCTTGATTTTGTCTCCGGATTTTATGAGAAATGTGTCTATAAGACGGATGAGAATTCTCTCGGCACTGTCGTGGAGCCGGATGAGACGACGGGACAGTCGCGCTCTCTGGCATCGATGGACATTCATGATACGGTTTCCCAGCTGATGTGGGGAGACCTGAATCCGCAGATCTATTACAAGCCGACGCCGAGCCTGGTCGACATCAACGCGACGACGGCTTCCTTTGTGCTGGAGTATCGGATCTCTGCCGTGAACAGCGCGGGCATCAACGAGGTATATAATGTGGATGAGTTTTACCGCCTGCGCTATACGGACACCCGTGTGTTCCTGCTGGATTTTACGCGGACGACGGATGCGGTGTTCAATACGGACGGAGCCGTTTTGCAGCCGGAGGGTATTTTCCTCGGGATCACGGATCCGGATGTTGAGTACATGTTTGACGAGCAGAAGAAGGTAGTCGCGTTCGTGCAGGAGAATGAGCTGTGGACTTACCGCGTAAACGGCGGGCAGCTGGTGCGTGTGTTCGGCTTCCCGCAGCAGGAAAACATGGATTATCGGGATTTCTATTCGCGCAATAACATCAAAATACTTCGTGTGGATGAGAGCGGCGACGTCTGGTTCACGGTTTCCGGTTACATGAACCGCGGAAGCCGGGAGGGTCAGAACGGGGTCGGATTTTACTATTATGAAGAAGCCTCCTCGACCGTGGAGGAGATTTTGTTTGTGGAGACGATGGAAGCATACGATATGCTCAAGCTGGATATTGACGCGCTGGCCTATGTCACGAACGATCGAACCGCATGCTATATCCTTCTGGAGGAGATCGTGTACCGCATTGATCTTGTCAAGAGGGAGTACACGCATGTGATCGACGGCGTAAAGAACGGATGCTTCGCCAGTTCCAGATCAAACCGGTATTTCAGCTGGCTGAAGGAAGGCAGGCGTTATCAGTCACAAACACTGTACACGATGGATTTTGAGACCGGAGAGGCGCATGAGGTGACGTGCCAGGCGGATGAGTGGATCCGTCCGGTCACATATATGGGAGAGGATCTGGTCTATGGGAAAGCGCTGGCCGCTGATGTCAATGACCTGGACGAGGGAAATGAGATTTTCCCGATGTATCAGCTTGTGATCGAAGACGGGCAGGGGGAGCAGCTGATGACCTACGAGACACCGCAATCCTACGTGACAGAAGCGAAGCAGGTCAACCATATGCTGCAGCTGACCAGAGTGGTGAAGACCGAGTTCGGCTACGCGCAGACATTGGACGACCAGATCGTCGGGATGGATACGGAGGAGGATGTCGTTTACGGTATTTCCACGCAGGAGGACGATATCCGGCAGACCACGATCCTGCTGAGGGTCGGCACGGCGGTCACAGATAAGAATCCCCAGGTGGTGACGAGCCGCCTGCTTGTGCACGACGATCTGCGCACGATCCGGATCCCGCGGAACACGGAGCGCGAAAAGCTGTATTACGTGTACGCGGGCGGCAGCCTGGAGAGCATGTGGCCGACCGCGGCGGAAGCGATCCGCAGAGCGGATGAGAAGGTTGGCGTGGTGATCAACCATGCGAAGGAATTCGTCTGGGAGCGCGGCAATCGGGCGGAGACTGCCAAAATTAAAGTAGAAGACATTCCGGAAGTCGTGAAGAGCGGTACAATGGATATCGCGACTCTGGAGGCGTCGCTTGGGAAGGACGCGGTCAGCCTGACGGGCTGTACGCTCGAGCAGGTGCTGTACTTTGTGGGACAGGGGCAGCCTGTGCTCGCTGCGACGCCGGACGGGAGCGGAGTCGTCATCATCACCGGATATGATGATTTCGGCAATACGATCCTTCTGCGGCCGGGTGAGACGGAGACTTATTTCTATGGTCCGCAGGACAGCAAGACGCTGTTTGAGCAGGCCGGGAATCGGTTTGTGTCATATCTGAAGACCGACCTGTAATTCGACAAATATCATATGCAATTAAAATAAAAGTCAGAAAATTTATCAAATCATTTTCTGAGAAATATGACCTCCGAAGTGGTGAGAGAGTAAATTTGCACAAAGTTTAAAAGATCGCTGCAAGAAGAAAAAGACAAAAGTCGACATAATCTTTGGGCTTTATCCACAGCTTCGGAGAGCGAAAATCCAGACGACACGGAATTATACACTGACTTATCCACATTATCCACAAAAAATGCGGTTGAAAAAATGGTTTACATAGTTTTTTCCGCGAACGGACGTTTTGTGGATTATGATAAAATCGGGGAAATGGGAAATAAGTTTTGAAAAGGGATTGACAGAAATGTTGTCAGTGCTTTGCGATTATTGACAGAATATTCTAAATAAAATTGCGATAATATGCAACTTAAAGCGCCCCGGTTGGCTCTGCGGGGCTTGCATATAAAAACAGCGTGCGACAGGCTGCCGGTATTTTGCAGATGTCGCACGCATTTGATTTATACACTTTAAATAAAGGAAAGGCAAATCCACTCAGGACCAATATCGCATGACACTGACCGGAGTCTGATAATCATAGTTCGAAATCTTAATCCCGCCCTGTGGATACGGCTGCGAATTGCTCGCGTGTACGATCTGGTTATTCCCCATGTAGATCGCTACGTGCGTCGCGTAAGTGGGCGCTCCGTAGAAGATGAGATCTCCCGGCTGCATGTTCTGTATGTCGGAAAAATCCACGACGATCGGCCTCTTGTAATCCTGAGAGATCGCATCGCTGGGGCCTTTCATCTGGTCGTCCGCGACGCGGAGCAGTTTGATGCCGAAGTTCGCGAATACAGTCTGCACGAAACCGGAGCAGTCCGCGCCTGCTGTGAGACTTGTACCGCCCCACACGTATGGGTTGCCGACATACTGCAGTGCAAAGTTGACGATCTTGGCTCCGGTCGAGTTGCCGGAGATCTTGATGCTCTTTTCGGCGGTGATCACGCCGTCGGCGTCGATCGTGTACTCCTTCAGGCCGACTGCGATCGTGATGGAGGTCGCCAGCCGCCCGTCGGTGTAGAAGTAATGCTTCATGTTGTCGACCGTCTGCAGGCCGGTATACATTTCTCCGGTACCCGGATCGAAGTAATATTTGTTCTCGTCGATGATTTTCCAGCCGAGAACCATAGCGCCCTTCTTTGTATAATAATAAGTCTTATCACCGACGGTCTGCCATCCGGTCTTTTTGGTTTCGTTTGTCCGGGCTCCGCTCAGATCCACATACCAGCTGCCGACCCACTTGTTCTTGACCATCTGTCCGTCCTTCTGGAAGTAATAGTAATCAGAATCGATCTTTACCCAGGTCTTCTGTGCAGCCGCTCCGGTCTTTGTGAAATAATAGGTTGCGGAATTGATCGTTTTTAACTTATTCGTGACTTTCTTCCCATTTGCCTTAAAGAAATACAGAGAGCCGTTGATGTTCTGCAGGCCGGTGAGCAGTGCGCCCGAGGCAGACGCGAAATATTTCTTCGAGCCGGCCCAGGTTCCCTTGCAGAGTCTGCCGTGGGAATCAAAGAAATAGCGGTAGGCTCCGATCTTGACACGGCCCGTTGTCCTGACGCCGCTTGACGGATGGAAATAGTATGTGTCATCCCCTATGTTCTGCCATCCGAGCGCTCTTGCCCCGTTAGCCAGCACATAATATTTGTTGTTGTCTACCCATGTATTTTGCTGGACAACGCCGTCAATGCAGTAGTAATATACCTTCTTGTATTTGCTCCAGCCGCTGCATTTGCTGCCGGAGGAAGTAAAAAGATATGTCGTGCCGCTGATCACGTTTTTGCCGGTAGCCGCGGCGCCGTTGCTTTTGAGATATTTTCCGTCCTTCCACTTGTTGACGGCAAGTACGCCTTTGGAATCGGCATAGTAATATTTCTTGCCGACCTTAAACCAGCCGGTCCTCATCGCGCCGGTTGCGGTATCGAAGTAATACAGCTTGCCGTCAATCAGCACCTTGCCCTTGGCAAGAACGCCGTTTTCGGTATAGTAATATTTCAGGCTGCCTTTCGTGACCCAGCCGGTACTGCTGCCAGTCTTGGTATAACGGCCGTTGGATCCTACGTATTTTCCGTCGATCCAGGTGTTGACAGCCATGGAACCGTCCGCCTGATAATAGCGCTTTTTAATCCATTTATTTGTGGCAAGGATACCGGTGGTCTTATCCCCGTAATAGGTCTTTCCGTCTGACGCGACAAAGCGGCCGACCTGCATCTGTCCGAGCGCATTAAAATAGTAACGATCCTGACCGATCGTCTGAAAACCGGTCTGCATGATGCCATGTTCGTTAAAATAATAGGTAAACTCATCTATTTTATTCAAACCTGTGACATAAGCGGAAGAGACATCCGGCCGGTACATTTTGCCGGCGGCAGCATTGACCCATTCGGCATTTGCTGTTATGGCCGGGGTGCTCAGTGTGAAGATTCCTATCATAGAGAGCAGTAATAAAATCCTGCGTTTTTTCATAGATCTATACTCCTGAAAAGCTGACTGCAAAAATTACAATTCCATTAAATTACCATATAAAATATTACTCGATTTTTAACAAAATGTCAACAAGCAGATAACAGAAAATAAAAGAAAATCTGTCCAAAATACTTCACAAAATCGACATATTTCAGGAGCGCGCAGGGGAAATGAAAAAGGGACCGCCACCTCCCTGTGTCGGGTGTGTGGCGGTCCCTCATTGCTCTTTGTTAGCCCATCACTACCGTGACTTTGTAAGACTTCTTGCCTTCCTCGAACGGAATGACGCATCCGGCGACTTCTTTGCCGTCCACGATCAGCTTTTTCACGCCCTTCTCGACGTCGTCCGGGTTCTGGACCTCGATCTCGTAGTCCGCTCCGCGGAACTTACGGGTCAGCTTGAAGCCTCCGAAGCCCTTCGGCACGCACGGGTCGATGCCGAGGCCGTCGTACTGCGGCTGCACGCCAAGGATGTGCTGGGAGACGTTGACAAACGTCCACGCGGCCGTGCCGGTCAGCCAGCTGTTCTTCGCCTGGCCGTGGTAGTAGGCGTCGCGGCCTGCCACCATCTGAGAGTAAACGTACGGCTCGGTGCAGTGGATCTCGCTGATGTCCTCGAGATAAGCCGGGCAGGTCTTGCGGTAGATCTCAAACGCGCGGCT
>CANQIW010000053.1 GCA_947624055.1 uncultured Lachnospiraceae bacterium | reverse complement strand
TCCCGTACACCGGATCCTCCTCGATCACGCCGCAGGTTTTTGTGTTCTTGTAGGCGTTGTAGATATACTCCGCCGCGTAGTGGTTCTTGATCACCTTGTCCTCCACCACGCCCATACCGGTCTCCTCCACGGCGAGCTTCGCCAGCGGAATGCGCATCTTGTCAGCCGCGGTCGCCGCCGCCTTGAAGATCCGGTCCACCTGCTCCTGCGTGTACCCGGCGAACTTTTCCTGTGCCGCGCGCAGCTTCTTCAGGGCTTTTTCCAAATCCTCAGCCGTCTCAATCGTCTTGCTGACCGTTTTCTTCTGATCTGCCATCGTAATACCTCCTGTTTCATTTATGGTTTTCTTGCTGTACTCAACATATCACTTTGACAAATTTTTGTCAATATAGAATCATACAAAATGCATAATGAAAAAGATTTGTATTTTAGATTCATGCCCTGTATAATTTTTATATCAAAAAATTCAAAGCAGGAACGTATCAAAAAGGAAGGTATCCTATGAGTACGATAGATGCTACAATGTCTATGCTGGAAATCATGCCGGAGAATGCCCGCAGGAAGGTCTATGAGTCTTCCTTCCGTTTTCTCTGTGTTCGTTTCAAACGAGATATCTACTGCTTACAAGCAAGCTGTGGAACAGCAGCCATAGAAGCGCTCCTTTTCTCCCACAAAATCTGATCGCTTTTATGGATAGCTTAGCCGAATCAGGTAAAATCCATAATCAGCTTATGTAAAATCTGGGTAAAATAAAGATTATGTCTTTTTTTGTCAAATCGTTTTATCTTGACTTTTCCCCATTTTGTCTTATAATATTTATGTTATTTATTTTGTGGTATTTCGTTGCAATATTTTCTTATCCGTTTCGTCTTCGGATATTCATTGATCTGTTCATCTTATGATACTATGGCACTACGCTACGCAGCAGATCTCTGTTCATGTTCACCGCGCAACCAGCAACCTGCCTATTCCAATTTTTTTCCACATATGTATTGTTTTTTCGTGATGAAAATAGTAGAATAAGTAGAACAGAAAGAACGAAAATCACCGCAAAACATTTATATTCCCCATAATTTTACATTTTATAAGGCGGTGATTTTTATCGGAAAAAAAGATATCGTCACAAAAGAATATATGCAGAGATCCGAATCTTCTCTCTTTCATTCCGGACTACCGGATCAACCTGATCGCGCCCGGCGAAATGAGCGATGAGGAATTTGACAAATTCACGACCAGCCTGCGCGAAGTTCTTCTGTTTATCAAATACTCCGCGGATAAAGACCGGCTTCAGGCACTCGTCTCCAAAGACGCTCGCTTTCGGTCGGTAGAAAAAAGCGCTGTAAAAGTGATCAACACAGTAACCCAATCAAAACTAATCTTTTGTAACGAAGAAAGGGAGGTATTTGACGTGTGCAAAGCAATCGATGATATTCGGACGGAGGCTCGGGCTGAAGGCAGAAATGAAGGCAGAAATGAAGGCATGTTGGAACAGGCCAGAAAGACAGCGTATAACCTTCATGATATGGGATTGCCAACGGACAAGATTGCCGGAGCAGTTAATGTCAGCATAGAAACCGTGCGGGAATGGTTTGTCAGACGCCCCGGACAAATCACTACATAAAATTTTACTCATCTCATTCAGAAAACAGCGAAAGAAGGCGATATTCCTTTTTCCATTTCCGCTGCTTTCTTTTTGCACGCGGGTCTGCAGCACCACAGGCGCTGTCAGGGGCGCAACCCATACCTCTGGAACATCGCCTGCGATTACGTAGTCAACGACTGGCTTATGGAAATGCAGATCGGAGAGCCGCCACAGGAGGGCGTGCTCTACGATGAGGCGCTGAACGGCCTGTCCGCAGAATCCGTCTACGACAGGATTGTAAAAGAGATGCGAAAATTCGGAAAGCTAGTGACTTTCCGCGGCTACAGCCTCGGCGACATCTTCGGCGGCAACGGTCCCCGCTTCGAGGGAATGGGCAGTGGAATATCTCTGGACGACTTTTTCCGGAATGCCCTCCGGGAAGGACTTGACTATCATGTAACGCGGAGCCGCGGCTATCTGCCCGCCGCGCTCATCGAGGAGATCCGTGCGCTGTCCATGCCGCCGATTCCGTGGGAAATACAGCTCGCCGAATGGTTTGAAGAGCAGTTCCCGCCGCTCGAAAAGCACCGCAGCTACGCACGTCCCAGCAGGCGGCAGGGCGCTACGCCGGACATCCCCCGCCCCCGCTGCGTGCCATTGGAGTCCGAATTGAAAAGCCGCACCTTCGGCGTCGTGCTCGACACCTCCGGCTCCATGTCCAGCCGTGAGATCGGACTCGCGCTCGGCAAAGACTTCCCTAAGGATGGCCCGATCCTGATCATCACGGACGGAGAAATCGAAAATAGGCTGTATGTGCACCGGGAGCACGCGTACCTGATGCCAAAAGGGAATCGGCTGCCGTTTCAGGCGAAAGGAAAGGTGTTTTGGTTTGCGTAACATATAGTATGAAAGAATACGCTTGATAGTTTTTCGAAAAATTAATAAAATTTCCCCTTCTCAGCGCCTTGCAATCCAAACAGTTATCGTTTATAGTAATAACGAGCTTTGAACTCGTAGTAAAGTTTATCCTTTGCAAAAAGCGGTGAAGCCTATCGTAAGTGGCACCTATAAAAGTCAGTGAAGCCTACTGTGAGTGGCACCTATTCAAGGGCTGTGACTTTAGTTGCAGCCTTTTACTTTACAGGGAGGACAGCGCGTCCTGGAGCAAAAGCGGTAAATCGGTAGAATAAAAGAAAGGAAGTGTCGCTATGCCATTGCCGAAGGAAAGAATTTATACAATAGAAGATATTTATGCCCTTCCGAACGGAGAACGTACAGAACTTATCGACGGGCAGATTTATTATATGGCTCCGCCATCCAGAAAACACCAAAGTATCGTGGGCGAACTATTTGCTGCAATCAGAGATTATATCCGAAAGAATAATGGTTCCTGCAAGATTTACCTCGCACCCTTTGCTGTCTTCCTGAACGAAGATGATACCACTTATGTAGAACCGGACATTTCCGTAATCTGTGATTCTAAAAAATTAAATGACAAAGGCTGCAGCGGCGCTCCCGACTGGATCATAGAGGTCGTTTCACCCGACAGCCGCAGGGTGGATTATTACATCAAGTTATTCAAGTACCACTCCGCAGGAGTCCGCGAATACTGGATCGTCGATTCAAATAAGAATAGAATTACCGTATGGGATTTCGAAGGGGGCGACGTGGAGGAGTACACATTTCACGACGGTGTACCTTCCCATATATATAATGACCTGACAATCAATTTTTCCATACTAGATAGGTAAACTGCCCTAAGACGGTTCCAGTGATTCTTTTTAGAATTCGGCAAGTGAACTGTTCTGACTGTTTCTCGCCGAATCTTTCTATTGGAGATTTACTATAATCATTTAGGATCGTTTAGATGCCTAATCAGCCTATCTAAAGCTTTTTCCATTCCATTTATTGTACCCCATGCTATTCTTACATTTTTTTCATTTAATATCCTTGCATGATGTGTAATCATATTTTGCTGTAATTTCCAGCCACCATATTCCGCAATGTCATTCCAAAAAACTTTCCCTCCCATGGTTGGAAACGGAATATTCGGCATAGACAGTTCCATATCCAATATTTTTTGCAATTCACGCACTAATTCTGGATTCTGAACTAATAGTTTAAGAATTTCAGCACATTTACTCATAAAGTAGGCCTACCTTGGTTCTCCTTCGACCTTTGAATCCTTTTTACAAATGCCACCGCAATGCTGCCGTGACATTCCTGGCACCGATTTCTCCTTATATCTGTCGAGCCCGGATCCCAATAGTACAGCGTCCCGCACAGAGGGCATATTTTGTGCCTTGCCACAATTGACTCGTTCATATTCCTTATTCCCTCCTCCGATATCGTGAAGCCCTTCCTGCGATCCTTGTACCGTCATTATAAAATGCTCCCATGACATTTTCTGTCATTCTGAAAACAAAAAAGAGACTGCGCTTTCACAGCCTCATCTTAGTCATTATTTTCCAGCTCCGGTTTGCATCTTTAATGAATCCTTCTTAAAGGCATCAAATTAGTTAAAAAGCTCCGGTTCATTCTCAATCAGATCCTGCACCAGATACCTGTAATCCAAATTTTCTATCCCATAACTGCCATCATTAATCTGCTGAGACAATTTGCTCCTAATAATAAAGATCCATCGCCTGACGAATGAGAAGGTTCTTTTCCACGGCTAAATGATGAATGAGCTTTTCCTCTAAAAGTTCCTTATAGGTTCGTTCCAGTTTTTCCTTTTCTATCATGGTCTCACCTCATAAGACTCTACACGTCATATACCAAATTGCTTTTTCTTTCACAAAACCAGTAACATCCTCAACCAGATACTGTTTCCCCTCTGTGTGAAGCACATCGTAATTATCCAAATCAAGTAAAATCAATGTAAAATTAATTTTGCTCAGATCATCCTAAAAGTTTTCTGACCCTGATCTCCAGCAGCCTTTCCAATGCCTGCAGATGTTGCTCCGGCAAATTGATCGACGGATGCCGCCTGAATGGTTGGACGCGCCGCTGGAGCCACCCTTATAGAGATAGATGCCGTCTCCTTCGATGAGGCGCCACGCTTTCGGCAACATACCGCCTGTTGTCAACTCCGGGGATGTGGTGAACGTCTCTCGGCTCTGCCCCGCTTCAGTGTAAGCCACCAGCGCCAGCATTTCCGAGAAACGGTTTTCATACAGACTGTAATCGGCAAATTGTCCGGCAAAGCCTTCCGGCACGACCCAATAGCTGTCGTTGAGGGACAAGCCCTTACAGACATCAATGATCCCCTTTGTATCGTTATGGCTGAGCCCAAGCGTTTTCAGGATCTCATCCACAAAAGTCCTGTTCCTGGGGATTACGCGGCGTTCTAACCATTTGACGATTCCTTCTCCGGTGCACTCCATGTCCAGCGGAAGCAACATCCGCGAATCCTCGTTCACGAAAATGATCTCTGCCACAAATCCCTTCAGGTCACGCTTCTCCAGAATAAATTTCATCAGCTCAGTATCATAAATACGGAGATTGTAACTGTTGTTTACAATTTCCCTCTGATCCTCCAACAAGAGCTAACGTCTTCGTCCACTGGAGCTTTGTCAGCCTTTTAAATAGTTACCTTTACTTCTTGTATCATACAGGATATCCCGAAAGTGTACAATCTGAATTTCTGACAAGTCCTTTCTAAAATATATTCTAAGTTTCTCTTGACTTATTGTGTATTTTTGTGTATTTTATTTTTATGAGGAGGTACGAAATGAATCCGAGAAATACAGCCATCAAAGAATTGAACCAAAACGGATATCAATTCAAGCGAAGCGGGGGAAAACATGACATATACTATAATCCAAAGACAAAATATTCAATTCCTTTAAAGCGCGGACACTTCGATGAGGACGATCTCCGCTACATACGCAAGGAAATCACTCAGAGCGGCAGGTTATAAAGTACACTGCCAGCAAAGGAGGGCATTTATGAAATATCACTATACCGCAATATTCACCCCAAATGAAAACGGAACAAAGTACTACTGCCGGATACCAGATCTTCCCGGATGCATCACCACCGGAGACAATATCGACGATGCGATTGAAATGATCACTGACGCCGCCAGCGGCTGGCTGGTGGTTGCAGAAGATGAAGGGAACGATATCCCGACGGCAACCCCGCAATGCGAACTTTCTATTCCCGCAGGTGCTGTGTGCTCTATTATCCGTATCGACACCATCGCCTACCGGGCGGCAACCGATACAAGAGCCGTCCGAAAGAATGTGTCGCTTCCCGCATGGATGGCTGCCCTTGCTGAAAAGAGAGGGGTGAACTGCTCTCAGGTTCTTCAGGACGGCCTGATGCAATTGCTCAATCCCGGACATGCACAGTAAACTGTATCATGTCATTCGGACATAATACTCTGCGGGGGATGATTGCCATTGTCAGAATTCTTTTCTTCATCATTTTTCTCCTTTTCCCGCGCAGTATTTTTGTTTTTACCCAACTGCCTGATTTACCTGTATTTTCCACAGTCTGCCCGGACGGCGTCCTTGCCTCCTCTTACAGATAAGACGTTCCGTCTTTCTTTGTTCCCTGCGCGATTACGGGCACAATAATAGACCCGGTTTGTAAAATGCAAAACCGGGTCTGCATAAAGTTCATGCAAATTCATCGTAATGCGAAAATTATATATTTATCTTTCTTCCCATTTGCCTGAATCAGTCCCCTCAATCTACCTCTTTCTTAAACACCATGTCCTCCCCATCCGGATTGTTGACCGTGATCGACGCGATCTTTTCCGTGTCTGTCAGGCACAAGATACGAATCTGCGCAAAAACCACGCCTCCGTCAATACTGCAGTCCACGGATATCCTCTTTGGGCGGTTCCATCGGATACTTTCCGGTAAAGCAGCCCGTACAGAGTCCGAGTCCCGGCGCGAGCTCCCCAAGGCGTTCCAGCTTCAGATAAGCAAGGGAATCCGCCCCGATGATCCTGCGGATCTCCTCCACCGTTCGGCCGCAGGCGATCAGCTGCTCCCGCGCGGGCACGTCCGTCCCGAAATAGCAGGGCCAGAGAAACGGCGGCGAGCTCACACGCATATGTACTTCCTTTGCCCCGGCCTCCCGAAGCATGCTGACGATGCGGTCGCTGGTGGTGCCGCGCACAATGGAATCGTCAATCATGATCACCCGCCTGCCGTCCACAGCCTCGCGAAGCGCGTTCAGCTTCACGCGCACGCCGGACTCGCGGCTGCTCTGCTTCGGCCGGATAAAGGTCCGCCCCACATAACTGTTCTTCACAAAGGCAGTTCCGTAGGGAATTCCTGATTCGAGGGAATAGCCGAGAGCCGCGGCGTTGCCGGACTCCGGAACACCCACGACCAGATCCGCCTCAACCGGGGAGTCGATCGCCAGCAGACGTCCGGCCTGAAGCCGCGAAGCATACACGCTGCGCCCGTCCAGACGGCTGTCCGGTCTCGCGAAATAGATATATTCAAAGATGCATCTGCCGTGCTGCTCTTTGGGAATACACAGGCTTTTATCCGACTGGATCCCGTCCTTTGTGATCGCGACTACCTCGCCGGGCTCCACATCCCGGACAAACTTCGCCCCGATCGCGTCCAGCGCGCAGGTCTCCGACGCCAGGATCCATGCATTGTCCCGCCGGCCGATGCACAGCGGCCGGAATCCGTAGGGATCCCGCGCACCGATCAGCTTCCGGGGAGACATGATGACCAGCGAATAGGAACCGCGGAGTTTTTTCAACGCGTTCGTCACGGCTGTCTCTACATTCGGAGCCTTCACGCGCTCGCGCGCGATATGATAGGCGATCACCTCCGAGTCGATCGTCGTCTGAAAGATCGCGCCGCCGTAGGACAGCTCGCTGCGCAGCTCGCTGGCGTTGATCAGATTGCCGTTGTGTGCAAGCCCCAGCGTTCCCTTGATATAGTTCAGCACAAGCGGCTGGGCGTTTTCCCGGCTGCTGGCTCCCGTCGTCGAATAACGGGTGTGCCCGACGCCGATATCTCCGCGAAGCTTCTCCAGATCCTCCGGAGTAAACACCTCGTTGACGAGACCCATCCCCTTGTGGGACAGCGCCTTTCCCTTCGGACCCTGCGTATCGCTTACCGCTATCCCGCAGCTCTCCTGTCCGCGGTGCTGAAGCGCCAACAGCCCATAATAAATGGCAGAGGCGACGTCCCCGCCATCCAGATCATAGATGCCAAAGACGCCGCACTCCTCCCGAAGCCGGTCGGTGCTCTCGAATTGTTCATGTACGTATGTCATCGTTTCCCTCTTTTCTGCTGTCTCAAAATGTCCGAATCCACAGCTGTCCGTGCCCGCTGCTCTCCTGTCCCGCATGCTGCCCCGACTGTCTTCGCAGTCTCTCGCAGTCTGTGATCATCGCCCTCTTGTTGCGCGTGATAAATCTACTTCGTTCCGAAAATGCGGTCTCCTGCGTCGCCGAGTCCGGGCACGATGTAACCGTGTTCGTTCAGCCGCTCATCCTTCGCGCCGATGTAAAGGTCGACATCCGGGTGCTTCTCCTGCATGGCGGCAATCCCCTCCGGCGCGGCTATGATGCACATGAAATGAATCTTCTTGATGCCCTTGTCCTTCAGCATCTGGATCGCCGCCACGGCAGAGCCTCCCGTCGCCAGCATGGGATCCACCACAAAAACCTCACGCTCCCCGCAGTCGCCCGGAAGCTTGCAGTAATACTCGATCGGCTTCAGCGTCTTCGGATCACGGTACAGGCCGATATGCCCCACCTTCGCGGACGGAATCATCGCCAGCATGCCGTCCACCATACCGATTCCCGCTCGCAGGATCGGGATCACGGCGAGCTTCTTCCCCTGCAGCTCCTTCGCCGTCGTCCTGCAGATGGGCGTCTCGATCTCCACATCCTGCAGCTTCAGATCCCTGGTCGCCTCGTAACACATCAGCATCGCGATCTCGCTGATGATCTGGCGGAAATCCCTGGAACCGGTCTCTTTTCTCCGGATGATCCCAATCTTGTGCTGGATCAGCGGGTGCTCCATAACAGTAATTTTTGACATGGCAAATTCCTCCTTTTTCCTGAATCGTATTTCACCGGAACGTTTGTTATCCAACTTGTCTGTTTATCCATAAATATTGCAAAGCGCTCTGATACTTACCTCGCGGACAGCAGCTTTCGCATTTCCCTGATATAATCCGGATCCGTGCCGCAGCAGCCGCCGACGATCTGCGCGCCCGCCCCGACCAGCCGCATCATGGAGCTGGCGAACTGCTCCGGTCCCATGCTGTAATGCGCCATCCCCCGGGCATCCATGACCGGCATCCCGGCATTCGGCTTCGCGACGACCGGAATCCGCGCAACGGCCTTCATCGACGCCACCACCGACTCGAGCTGATCAGGCCCCACCGAACAGTTCAGCCCGACCGCCGCCGCGCCCATCTCCTGCAGCGTCTCCGCCAGCTCAACCGCGTTGCCGCCGAACAGCGCGTTTCCGTCCGCCTCCAGCGTCAGTGTGCACATCACCGGCAGATCGCAGACTGACTGCGCGGCGTCCAGAATGATCTGCGCCTCCTCAACGCTCATCAGCGTCTCCGCCGCGATCAGATCCACGCCTGCGTCGCAGAGCGCCCGGATCTGCTCGCAATATACCTCATACAGCTCCTGATATGTGGCGTCTCCGCGCGGCTTTAGCATCTTCCCGGTCGTAGTGACGTCCCCCGCCACATATACGCGCGCTTCAGGCAATCCTGAAACCGCCTTTTTTGTCAGAGCGACAAGCTCCGCGTTCATCACGGCAAGCCTGTCCTGCAGCCCATGCATCGCCAGACTGATCCGGTTAGCAGAAAATGTCGGCGCGTAGATGATCCTGCTGCCCGCCTCCGCGTACGCGTGCTGAAGCTCTGTAATCACCTCCGGATGCTCCAGCACCCACTGCTCCGTGCTCACGCCAACCGGCATCCCGGCCTTTCGCAGATTGGAGCCGGTCGCGCCGTCCAGCAGCACAACGCCCTGTCCTGTCAGATTCTCAAACTCCTGTTTCGTCATAGCAGCTTCCTCTTTTTATTCTCTTCCCGCACCGTCCTGCATTTCGCACGCCGCGAGCGTATAGTTTTCATGATCGCAGATCACAAATTCTGCCTCGCCCAGATTTCTCCGAACCGGCTTTCCCAGTTCCGTCTGAACAGGCAGAAACGGCGCAAAATTCACCCTGTCCATGCCGTAGCCGAGCCCGCGCCCGTCCATCTTCACGAAGGCCTCCTTCAGGGACCACAGATAGCGGAACTGCCCTGTACGAGCCTCCTGCCCCATCCGCTCAAGCCGCGCAAATTCCTCCGGATGGCAGACTTTTCTGACCAGTCCGTCCTTCGGACTGAACTTCCGCTCCACATCGATTCCGACCGGAGCCGTCCCCACGATACAGGCGTACGCCGTATCGCAATGGCTGATATTAAAATAAATCTCCGGATGCGCAGCGCTGTACGGCTTTCCTTCTCCGCCGCGCCGGATGTCAAGCTGCGCGAACGAATACCCGAACCGTTCCTCTATGGCCTGTCCGAGCAGCAGCCACGCCAGAATACGCTGCCTGCTCTTCTTCCACCTGATCCCTTCTGTCCATCCGTCCGGAAGCTGCAGAGGCAGATCCCCCGCCCGCTCCCTCAGAACAGGATCATCGGGAGAGCCCCCGTATTCCCGCACGTAAATCCTGCTTTTCATCCTTTTCCTCTCCCGGCGCATGGGCCGCGTCCGACCGCGAAAAGCTTTCTGCCTTTCGCGGATGCGGACTTTCGCGAAGAGTATAACATTTTTTTTGTCGTCTGTCATCCTGTTTCATCAGAAATTACAGAGTTCACAAAATGGTTTCTGAAATATATTTTGAGATTGCTGCAAAGCGCTCCATAAGACGATGATGAATTGTCAAGCTTCAGATTTTGAAAGAATTGACTGCAAAAAATAGCTGTGTATTCTCGTATCCCCCGACACCTCCGGGTGAAAAGCCAGCCCGAGCTGGTTCCGGAAACGAACCGCCACGATGCGGCCGTCCACCTGCGCGAGCACCTCTGCGCCGCTCCCGGCCGTCTCCACGTACGGCGCGCGGATAAAGTGCATCGGAACTTTCCCGATATGCTTCATCACGGCCTCCGTGTAAAAACTGCCGAGCTGTCTCCCGTAGGCGTTGCGCTTCACCGTGACCGGAAGCGTCGCGAAATGGCGGTCTTCCTCCCCGCTGATCTTTTCCGCGAGCAGGATCAGTCCGGCACATGTCGCCAGAACAGGAAGCCCGCTCTCTATCTCCTCCCGCAGCGGCTCAAACAGTCCCAGCTCCCGCAGAAGCTTCCCCATCACCGTGCTCTCCCCGCCCGGAAGTACCAGGCCGTCCATCTGCCCGGACAGATCCGTCTGCTGCCGGATCTCAAAGCACTCCGCGCCGAGCGCGCGCAGCATCTTCTCATGCTCCGCGTACGCGCCCTGTACGGCAAGTACGCCTATCCTCATCCCAAAATCCTCCCGCTTTCATTCGTTGTCTCACGTTTTCCAATATAATGGCCGCAAAGCTCCTATCCGTTCTGCCCGCTATCGGCAGCATTCTAATAAAGTTCTCTGCCGCTCTTTTATTTTCCACGCTCCGCCATCAGAAGCGCGATCTCCTGCTCGTTGATCCCGACCATCGCCTCGCCCAGATTCTCCGAGAGCTCCGCCAGCAGCTTCGCGTCCTTGTAGTTCGTGACCGCCTTGACGATCGCGGCCGCGCGCTTCTGCGGGTCGCCCGACTTGAAGATGCCGGAGCCTACGAACACGCCCTCCGCGCCGAGCTGCATCATGAGCGCCGCGTCCGCCGGGGTCGCCACGCCGCCCGCCGCGAAATTCACGACCGGCAGCCTGCCGTTCTCATGGACATACTTCACCAGATCATACGAGACCTGCAGCTCCTTCGCGCATTCGAACAGCTCGTCTTCCCGCATCGAGCGGATCCGCGCGATCTCGCGGTTCATCTGCCGCATGTGCCGCACCGCCTGGATCACGTCGCCTGTGCCCGGCTCACCCTTCGTGCGGATCATCGAAGCGCCCTCCTCGATCCTGCGCAGCGCCTCCCCGAGATCGCGCGCCCCGCAGACAAACGGCACCTTGAACTGCGTCTTGTCAATATGGTAGACGTCGTCCGCCGGGGAGAGCACCTCGCTCTCGTCGATGTAGTCGATCTCGATCGCCTCGAGAATCTGCGCCTCCGCGAAATGGCCGATCCGGCACTTCGCCATGACCGGGATCGACACCGCCTCCTGAATTCCCCTGATCATCGCCGGGTCGCTCATCCGCGAGACTCCTCCGGCCGCGCGGATATCCGCCGGAATCCGCTCCAGCGCCATGACCGCGCACGCCCCGGCCTCCTGCGCGATCCTCGCCTGCTCCGGCGTCGTCACGTCCATGATCACGCCGCCCTTCAGCATCTGCGCCAGCTCCTTGTTCAGCTCATATCTTGATTTTTCTCTCTGATTTTCCATTTCCCTGCTCCTCCTTCATTTTTTCTTTACAGATTCGATATCTGCTATTATAATAACATCTGACCATTTTAAAATGTCCATTTTGAATTTCTTTAATAAGTCCAGAATCGAGGTGTCCGGCAAAATGCTCACATATTCCTTCTCTGATACAGGGTCAGATTCGCTGTACCAGCATCTGTACAAATGCATCAAAAACGACATTCTTGCGCGCAATCTGCGCGCCGGGGAGAAGCTTCCCTCCAAGCGCAGTTTCGCAAAAAATCTGGGCATAAGCGTCATCACC